>JBGOSQ010000021.1:0-30709 GCA_041476045.1 Thermoplasmata archaeon
CGAACGCCGTTCCCCGATAGTGCTCGACGACCGCCGCCCAGGTGGGTGGCGTCTCGTAGTGGCCCAGGTTCGGGATCTCCTGACCCGCGAGCACCCGGAGCGCCGTCGATTTCCCGGTGCCGTTCGGCCCGATGATCCCCGTGATCCCCTTGGGATCGGGGAACGGCAGACGGTAGAGCCGGAATCCGTTGTAGCCGTACCGGTGGACGATCTCCGACTCCTCCGCCTGGGGCGTGTTGAGGATCTTGATCGCGTCGAAGGGGCACTTGTGCACGCAGATGCCGCACCCGATGCAGAGCGTTTCGGAGATGATCGGCTTGCCCGTCTGCGGCGATTCGACGATGCATTCCTGCCCCATCCGCACGATCGGGCAGTACGCCTGGCACTCCCACTGGCACTCCTTCGGGTGGCAGCGGTCGTTCAGGAGGATGGCGATGCGCCCCATCTCAGCCCTCCGAGGGATCCGTCACGTCGCCGACGATGCGACCGTCCTCCATCGTGAGGTGGCGGCGCGCGCGCGCGGCGACGCGCGGATTGTGCGTGACGACGATCGTCGTGAGGCTCCGACGCCGCTGGACCGACGCGATCAGCTCGAGGATCCCGTCGGCATGGGCAGTGTCGAGCTCGCCCGTCGGTTCGTCGGCCAGCAGGAGGCCGGGATCGTTGGCGAGCGCGCGCGCGATCGCGACGCGTTGCTCCTCGCCGCCGGAGAGCTCGTGAGGAAACGAGGAGCGTCGGTCCGAGAGGCCGACATCGGCGAGCAGCGTCTCCGCCCGGCGGCGCCGCTCAGCGGCGGGGCGCCGTGCCGCCCGCAGCGGCAGCTCGACGTTCTCGAGGGCGGTCATCGTTGGCACGAGGTAGAATCGCTGAAAGATGAACCCGACGCCCTGGAGTCGCAATCGCGTTCGCTCGCCCTCGGTCCGAGCGCCGGCGGGCCGGCCGTCCCAGAGGAAGCGTCCCGAGGTCGGCACATCGAGCAGCCCGAGCAGGTTGAGGAGCGTGGTCTTGCCGCAGCCCGAAGGCCCCTCGATCGAGACGAAGGTCCCCGGCGCGATCTCGAGATCGATCCCGTCGAGCGCCCGTACCTCCTCGTGCCGACCGGGACGGTAGCGCTTCGTCACCGCCTCGAGGCGGAGATGCGGTGGAGCGGCAGTCATCGGAGCGCCTCCGTGATCGGGACGCGAAGCGCCGCTCGCGTGGCTATTAGGCCGGTGATCGCGGCGAGCGCGACGATCGCGACCGCGAGCCGGCTCAGTTCCCCCGCGTCGAAGACGGCCAGTTGCGCCGCGGTGGCCGCAGCGCCCGCGCCGAACCGGGCCAACAGGGTCACGACGAGCCCGCCGGCGAGCAGACCGCCCGCGGCGCCGATGGCGCCGAGCGTCACGCTGCGCCTAAGCCACTCCGCCGCCACCTGGGTCGCGGGGACGCCGAGCGCACGCTCGATCCCGATCGTCCTGCGCTCGGACTCGACGCGGCGCAACAGGACGAGGGCGAGGAACACGAGGCCGACGAGGAGCCCCACGGAGGAGAGCGCGAGCGAGAACCCGCTCAACACCGCTGCCGAGGCGCGGATCTGCGCCGCCTCGTCGGTGAGCGCGCTGACCCCGTAGTACGGCGCGAGAGCGGAGATGGCGGACGCGACCCGCTGGATCGCCGACGGGTCGGTCGATGCGCCGGCGACGAGCGCTACCTCGATCGTGTCGGCGGCATCGATCGTCCCTCCCCCGACGCCGACGGCGACGCCTGTGAGGAGCTGCAGGTCCGAGAGCGGCATCAGGACCCCGAACGCGGCGGTCGGACCGAGCGCCGCCGGTGGGATACCGAACATCCCCACGATCTGGAACGGGACCGATCCCCCGGCATCCGCCGTTTGGCCCAGTCGGAGCGTGTCCCCGACCTGGAGCCCGTAGTCGGAGGCGAAGGGGGTCGAGACCATCACTTCGCTCGAGGGAGGGCCGTCGTACGCCCCCTGATGGAACCGGAGGAGGTCCGTCGGGTCGGAGAAGGGCAATGGCTGAGGAAGGAGACCCCGAAACTCGGGGCTCTCCGTTGCGGCGAAGGATCCTGGGATGATTCCCTCCGCCAGGAGCGGGGTGGTGACGCTGGCCGATGGAAATGCGTCGATCGCTGCGCTCAGGACCGGCGACGCGGCGGCGACGTCCGCGACGGCGCCGATCTTCTGCGATAGGGTGTGGGCTTCGGAGATGCCGTGTGCTCCGGGCGCAGACACCGTCACCTGGAAGCCGGAGTTCTCGAGCGCGGCGATCTCGTGAGCCGCGACGCCGCCCCCGACCGAGAGGAGGACCACCGGCAAAGCGATCGCCGTCGACAGTGCGGCGATCGCGAGCACGCTCTGCAGGCGGTGGTGGCGGAGCGCGCGCCAGCGCTCGAGCCAGATCATGGTGCCCTGAGCTCCTGCGCCACGGGGAGCGACATCGCGCGGAGCGCCGGTGCGACGGAGGCGATGAACCCGATGGCCAAGACCTCGGCGACCCCGCTCGCGATTACCCGGCTATCGTAGGAGACGAAAGTGAACCCGTCGGGGAGCCCCGTCACGAGCCGTTCGAGGAACGCATTGAGCTCGTAGGCGCCGACGAGGCCGATCGTGAGGCCGATCGCGAGCCCGCCGATCGAAAGGAGGAGTCCTTCGGCGAGCACGAAGCCCCCGATCCGTCCGCGGCCGAACCCGACCGCGCGGAGAAGAGCGAGCTCCCGGCTCCGGTCGTCGACCGACATGAGGAGGATCGTCGTGGCGAACAGCGTCGCTACGACGACGCCGATGGCGCCGACCAGGGTTCCGAACGTCCGATAGAGTTCGACCGCGGACTGGACCGCGCCGAGCACGTTGCCGATCGTGAAGAAGGACAGACCTGGAAACGCCGTCGCGAGCCGGGCCTGGTCGCGGCCCGGGTCGGTCGGGTCCGTCAGGTGGACGAGGACGAGCGTGGCGAGATCCGAGGTCGCGCCCGCCCCGCTGGAGAGCTCCTGGAGCTCGGAGAGATAGAAGAACCCGAGGAGCGCCGATGGGATCAGGAAGAACGGTTGGGTGATCGCGACGACACGGACGCTGCTCGCGTTGGCGAACCATTGCGGGAGTTCCCCCGGGCCCGGCACCGTGCGGGCGCTCACCCACACCGTGTCGCCCACCCCGACGTGAAGGATCGAGGCGAGCGCCTGGTCGAGCTCGGTTTCTCCGAGGCGCGGTCCGCCGTACGTCCCGTTGGCCCAGTGCGGGTCGCCGGGAGAGGTGAAACCGCTCCCGGCGACCGGGGTCGGGATATCGAGGCCGGCGTTCGCTTCGGGGATCCACCCGACCGTGCCGGCACCCGTCGGGGACCAACCCGAAGGAACGGGTGTCCCGGCCTGGCTTGCGTTGCTCGCGGCGAACAGAGAGTCGTTCGCGTAGACGAGCGACGTGACGAGCCACGGACTGGCGGTCGCGACGTTCGGATCGACCTCCCGGAGCGAATCGGAGATCGTGTGGGCACCGGTCACTGGGGGGAACGATCCGGAATCGAGCGACGTGTTCGCGCTCGTGGCGATGAGGTCGATCCCGCTCGCTGCGGCGAGCCGGGTGGCGCTGGACTCGATCCCCGCCGAGAGCGCGAGGAGGACGACGACGAGGCCGGTGGCGAGACCGATACCCGACGCGGTCGCGAGCGAGCGCCCCGGTCGACGCCGGAGGGCGTCCCACGCGTAGCGCACGGTCGGTCTCCCGTCTCAGGCCCCGGTGTTCGTGCGGAGCTCGCCCAACGTCGTCCGGTGTTCGGCGACAACGTCGTACTTGTGGATCGACTCCTCGCTCGTCGTCTCGGCCCGGAGCCCGGTGGCATCCGGCAGCTTTGGGAAGCGCTTCGGCACCGACGCTAGCAGGTCCCGCAGGACATCCTCGACGAACTTCGGGTTCCGGTGGGCAGCCACTACGAGGCGCGCCTCGTCCCCGCGCTTGAGGATCGCGTACGTGGGCGACGACATCGCCGCTTCGATCGTCTCGATGATCTGGTCTGCCTCGACCTCCGATCCCTCGGGGAGCTCGAAGGTGAGTCGGGTGCGGTTCCGCTGGTTGTGCGTGATCATCGGGAGGTCGCGGAGCGCAGCGCCCTTGAGGGCGGGGAACTCACGGGTGAGCGCATCGCGACACGTTTCCATCGCGCACGGGCACGCGGTCATCCCGACCGCCTCGGCGCCGATCGCCCGTGTGACGCGGACCCGTCCTCGAGGCCCGCGGAAAGCGCTCGCCTCGGCGAAGAGTCGGTAATCCTCGAGGCTCTCGCGCCGGGAATCGATGCCCCGCGCCAGGAAATAGTCCGCGCTTGCGACGACCCGCGATTCGGTCGCGGACGGGTGACGGACGAGGAGCTCGCGTGCGATGGTCGAGCAGGCCGCCTCGAGGCTGGTCACGGGTCGGTGCGCGGTCCGGTCGACGACCTCGGCGAGGAGCTCGGCGTTGCGTGACAGGTCGGAGCCCTTTCGGCCCTGCGGGAGGTCGACGCTGACGCGGAACGATGCGCTCAGCGTGACGGCGCGACCCGCGCGCTGGACCGTGAGCGGCTTCTTGATCCCCGTGACACCGACCTGACGGAGCGAGAGGCGTCCGTGACGCGGCGGCATGGCGTGAACGTCCCGCACGGGCGCGCCACCTGGGCGCGGCTTAAACGCATTTCGCGGGCGGTAGCACCGAGTTCCCCGACAGCCTATATGGCTGGTCGCACCTTGCCTACCGTATGACGGACGACGGAAGCGCGGCCGCGACGACCGCTCCCGCGACGCCGGCCGGCCCCATTCCCTCCGGTCCGAACGCAGAGCGGGAGGGCCTCATCGTCGAGCAGCTGAAGAAGATCTATGACCCGGAGATCCCGATGAACATCGTGGATCTCGGGCTCATCTATGGATTCGACTGGGCCGGGGACGACGTCGTGCTCCACATGACCCTCACCGCCCCGGGCTGTCCCGTTGCGGGGATCCTCGCGGAAGAGGTCAAGTCGGCGGTGGAGAAGGTACCGAGCGTGCACCAGGCGACGGTCGACATGGTGTGGGAGCCGCCGTGGACGCCTGAGAAGATGAGCGAGTTCGCGAAGCGGCAGTTCGGCTACCTCTAGGACCGTGAGGGCCCATGTCGGGCCTGGCGGCGTCTAACGGCGCCGGCGTGCGATCGCAACCGCTGCAATGATGGCGGCCGCAACGAGGACGAGCCCAGCGAGGAGGATGATCGGAATGCCCTCCGTCGTCGCCCCGCCGGAAGGCGGCGGGTAGAGCACGACGAGGTGGTAGGTGACACTCGAGACCCCTCCCCCTCCGTCGTAGGCGGTCACGGTGATGTTGAACTCGCCCGAGATCGTCGGCTGGCAGCTGAGCTGCGCGGCGGGTGGGGCCGGACAGCCCGGCGGGAGACCCGACCACTGGTAGGTGAGTCCGGGGGATCCGCCGGTCGCGTTCGCTGATGCGGAGAGCACCTCACCGACCGCGATCGTCGGGGGGCCCGTGACCGTGAGGCCGAGCGCGGGGTAGGCGTAGAGCACCACTGGCTCGCTCTGGGCGGTCCCGCCGGCCGAATCCGTGGCGGTCACCATGACCGAGTACGTCCCGGAACTCGTCGCCGCGCATTGGAAGAGCAGGTGGTTGCCGCCGAGGCACCCCGACGGAAGCCCGAACCATACGAGAAGGAATCCGCCGGAGCCGCCAGTGGGAGCGGCGGTGAAGGTGAGGTTCACGCCAGCGTCCGCGACCGGCCGGTCCACGCGGAGCGTGACCGAGGGGAACGGGAAGACCTGGATCGCGAGGCCCGCCGTCGCGGTGCTCACACCGTTGGAATCGGTTGCCGTGACGGAGGCGCCGTAGAGTCCGACCGTCGTGACCGTGCAGGAGATCTGCGGTGCGTTGACGGGCACGCACGGTGTCGGGAGGCCCGCCCAGGCGAAGGAGAGATTCCCCGAGCCGCCGGCGACCTGCGCGAGGAACGCTGCGGACTGACCGACGTCGAGCAGGGTCGCGGAGGCCTGGAACTGCGCCGTCGGGGCCGGGAAGACGGTGAACGCCCGAGGGCCGGACGCCGCGACGGATGCGTTCGCGTCTGTCACGGAGACCGATATCGAGTACGAGCCGACCGTGCTCGGAACGCACCCGACGGAGGTCGAGTTGGAACCAGGGCACTCGGCGGGCAGCCCGAGCCACTGGAAGCTGTACGGCGGGACCCCTCCTGACACCAGGGCCGTGAACGTGACGGTCTGTCCGACGTCGGCGTTCCCGGTGGCGACGCTCGTGGAAATGCCGGCGACGGCGAGCGGTCCGTTCACCCGGATGGAGACTGCGGTCGACGGCCCGACCACGTCGCGGTTCCGGTCGACCCCGTACGATTGGAAACGGTAGAGGCCGGCTGCGACCCCCGTCCAGTTCCGCTGGAGGGTGCTGTTCGCAAAGATGGTCCCATTGAGCGCCCACAGGGCGCTGTACGGACTTACTCCGCCGCTCACCGTGGTCGAGAGCGTCACGGTCGTGTTGAGCGAGATCGTGGTCGCGCTCGCCGCAAGGACGACGTTCGTGAGCGGCACGGGGTCCGTTTGGATCCGGAGACCGTACGTCGAATCGACGTACGAGAAAACCTGGCCGGCAACCCAGTGCGGCCCGTACAGGGTCTGGGACGCGGTATCCACGTAGGCGGTGGACGGGTCCCCGGGGGCGAACGAAATGGCGCCGCCCCCCGACGAGTAGCAGACGGACCCGCCGATGAGCTCGAACTCATCGGACCAGGGCAGGTAGCTGGTGATCCCGAAGACGGCGGGCCAGTCGTAATTGACGAGCGGCATGCGGGTGTAGTCCGGGCACGAGCTGGCCGTCGTGTTCGCGATCTCGGTCATCGGACCGGTGAAGTAGCCGTTCGGGTCCGAAACGCTCGAGAGCGTGACGAACTTGGTCGCGCCGGGATCGGGCTGGGCCTGGCAGATGCTGTGGGAGCGGCTTCGCGTCACGTCGCTGAGGTCCATGCAGATCGCCCCGGAGGAGGTGAAGTTGAGGCCGAGTCGGATGAGGTCCCCCGTGGTCATCGAGACGGTCGTGTCGCAACCGACGGGTCCGCTCCCCTGGACGTTGTCCCAGACCTCGGTGATCATCTCGTAGCCGGAACAGCCCGGCCAGTTGTCGCCGACCACGATCTGGTACCAGTCGCCGCGGTTCGTGAGACCGTTGAGCTCGTAGCCGATCGGGTACGGACTGCTCACCAAGGGGATGTCGACGGAAAGCGACTTCACACCGCTCGGGGCGGATCCGTTGATCTGGGAGATCGTCGCGCCTTCCTGCGTGTACCAGACCTGGCTCGCGGCCGGCGCGACGGCCGGAAGCGAAGCGACGCGGCCGAGACCCGGCGGGTGCACGAACGTCGGGGGGTCGCCTGGTGACGCGGAAGGGTTCGTCGGATCTGGTCCATCTTCCGGACCGGGGACTGGGATCGCGGTCGCGGGTCCGAGCGGGAGGAAGAGGAGGACGATCGCGAGGGAGGCTATGGCGGCTCGAGAGGTCGTGCGACGGGTCGGACCGGCCGTCACTCGAGTTCCCTCCGCTGGCTACTCCGGTCGCCCGCTCATGATATACTTTTGTCGCTCGCACCCGTGGGGCGACGACGGCTGAGCCCCTCCGGCGAGAGCATGCGGACCGAAGCATTGTACCTCACGGATGCCTACCTTCGGGCGTTCCCGGCCACCGTGCTCGCCGTCGCCGACCACGATGTGATCCTTGACCGGACCGCGTTCCACCCGGCCGGGGGCGGTCAACCGGACGATCTCGGTCGGCTCGAAGGGAGCGACGGCGCGAGCGTCCCCATCGTGAGACTGGGACTCGAGGGCGGGGACATCGTGCACACGGTGGCGGCGGATTCCACTCCTCCGAGCGAAGGCGCGCCGGTTCGGGCCGAGATCGACTGGGCTCGGCGCTACGCGTTCATGCGCGCGCACACGATGCTCCACGTACTGAGCGGGGTCGTTTTCCGGCGTTTCGGCTCCGGGATCACCGGCGGTCAGATCTACGAGGGCCGCGCGAGGATGGACTTCGGGCTAGAACAGTTCGGTCGCCCCTTGGCGGAGGAGATCGTGGCGTCGGTGAACGAGGTCGTCGGACGGCGACTACCCGTGACGGTCCGGTTCGTCGCTCGGGAGGAGTTCGCCGCTCGACCGGAACTCGTGCGAGTGGCGACCGCCCTTCCGCCCGACGTCGAGCAGATCCGCTTGATCGACATCGAGGGGTTCGACGTCCAGGCCGACGGAGGCACCCACGTCCGCTCGACCGCGGAGGTGGGAACGGTCCGCCTCGAAAAGCTCGAGAACAAGGGCGCGCGCAACAAGCGCCTGTATATCGGACTGGACCCGGTCCCTGCCCCGGGCCCTATGTAGGGCCGGAGATCGCGTACGATGCCGGCGGGTCGATCCCGGAGAACTGTCCGCGAGTTCGACGGCCACGACGCCCGGCTCCAGCGGTTGCGTTGGCGTGCCGACGAGCGACCGGTCGCCACGCTCTCGCCCGGCGAAGAGATCATCGTCCGCGTCCCGGACTCCTCGACGGGACAGCTCGGCCCGACCTCCACCCGCGAGGACCTCCGACGGATGGACCTCGATCGCGTCGACGCCGCGGTCGGTCCCTTCGCGATCGAGGGGGCCGAACCCGGTGATGCGCTCACGATCAAGATCGTGGAGCTTCGCACCGGCACGTGGGGTTGGTCCGGGATCTTCCGGGAGTTCGGCCTCCTGCGGGATCGGTTCGACGACGACCTCGTGATCTGGAAGGTAGGACCGAGGTGGGCGATCCCGACGCGCGGATTCTTGCGGTCGGTCCGCATTCCAGTCCGACCGATGCTCGGGTGGATCGGCGTCGCTCCACCGTCCGGGGACCTCGGGATGATCCCTCCGCACGTCTTCGGGGGCAATCTCGACAATCGCCTGCATCGAGCTGGGACGACGCTCACACTGCCAGTTCAGCGACCCGGGGCCGGCTTGCTCGTGGGTGATCCGCACGCCGCGCAGGGCGACGGCGAGGTCTGCGGGACTGGGATCGAGACGGAAGCGATCGTGCGGCTCCGGGTCGGTCTCGAGAAGGGGCGAAGGCCCCGGGGGCCCCGAGCGATCGTGACGCGGCCCGACGAATCGGAAGGCCCCGTCTTGGTAGCGGAAGGGGTCGGCCCAAACCCTCTCGAGGCAGCCCGCGCCGCGACCGAGGACATGATAGCGACCCTCGAGGAACTCGGTGCCTCGGCCCAGGAGGCGTATCTCTTGCTCAGCGTTGCGGGCCACCTCCGCTGGAGCGAGATCGTCGACGAACCGAACTTCGTGGTCTCGATGGTCTTCCCCACCCGACTCGCGGAAAAGCTCCGGGCCGGGACGGCGCGGGAAGGCGTTAAGTCGGCCCGTACCAGGCCGACGAGGAGGGCGCCACCATGAGCGAGTACTCCGACGAGCTCGAGACGGAGCGGACGATGAAGGACCGTTTCATGGCCTCGCACGTCGAGTCGCCGTTCGTCGCGGAACGGATCCCCGGGTTCGCAGGTCTCCATTACTTCCCGATCGACGAGCGGATGCGCGTCCATGCCCGGCTCGTCCGTCGCTCCGTTCCGGAAGAGGCGTACCTGCGGACGAATCGCGACGGGCAGGCGGCGATGCGCTACATCGGCGATATCGAGTTCCGGATCGCCAACCGGGCCCTCCGGCTGCACGTCTACCATGCCGGCGAGGGCGTCGGAACCTCCGTGTTCATCCCCTTCCGCGATTCGACGAGCGGCGACGAATCGTACGGTCCGGGTCGCTACCTCGTCCTCGAGCTCACCGAACAGGACGAGTACGAGCTGGACTTCAACCGCGCGTTCAATCCGTACTGCGCCTACACGGAGGCCTTCGAGTGCGGTTTCCCTCCCTCGGAGAACGATCTGCCCGTCGCGGTCCGCGCGGGCGAGAAAGTATGGGCCTCGGACCGGAACCCGCGCACGCCCTCCAGCGTCGTGCGGGCCATCACGCCGAAGGCGGCTCCGAGACCGTCGGCGCGCCGATCGCCGAAGCCTCGGACGGCCCGATCGGCGCCGAAGCGGCGAACGCGTTCGTAACGTTGGATCAGAGCCGGGGCGCCAGCAGGATGAGCCCGTTGATGATGAACTGTACCGCGACGGCGGCGAGGAGTAGTCCCATCACGCGCGTGATCGCCATGACCCCGATGCGGCCGAGGGATCGGACGATCCGCTGACCGTAGTGCAGGATCACGTACGTCGCGACCGTCGTGATCCCGACCGCGACGAACGTGGCCACCACCGAGAACGGCTCGTTCCCGGCGTTCCCCTCGTAGATCATCACGGTCGAGATGGCGCCCGGTCCCGCGAGCAGCGGGATCCCAAGCGGCACCACTGCGATCTCGTCACGGCGGGTCCGGGCCTCCTCCTGGTCCCCGGGCGTGAGCTTCGTCCGCGTGACCTCGCCGCGCAACATCTCGTAGGCGACCACGAACAGCAGAATGCCCCCCGCGATCTCGAACGCCTCGAGCGTGAACCCGAACGCTGCGAAGAGGAACCGGCCCGCGAGGGTGAACAGCGCGAGCACCGTTCCGCAGACGACGACCGCCCGCCGCAGGATGAGCTCCCGATCGGCCTCGCTGAACCCCTCGGTGAGGCCGACGAAGAACGGCAGCGTGCCGACCGGATCGACGATCGCGAAGACGCTCGCGACCACGGCGAGGAGGAACCCGAGCTCGCTCACCGAATCCTCTCCCTGGAGAAGGATCGGGCACCCTTGGGACCCGTCCGACGACCTCGCTATCGCCCGCTCGTATAAGGTCGCAGCGCGACCGTCGAGGGGCAACTCCAAGTACGGGGCGGTGCCATTCCAAGCCGGTCCCCGTGGCCGAACGTCGGTACAAAGGCTACCGCATCTACGCCTACATCACCCTCGCGCGGCTCTTCGCGGAGCTCGATCTCGATCTGGGTCAGCCGGACCTGCTGAACGGAATGGAGACCCGCCTCGCCGGCCTCGACCGCCGGGTCTCGAAAGAAGAGATCCTGCATGCCATCCGCTCGAACTCGCACATGACCGAGAAGGTCCTAGAGTACCTCGTGGGCGAGGGCTACATTTCGATCCTGCGCGACGAGCGCGGGTACGACATCCGCATCACAAAGAAGGGGGTGGAGCACCTCCGCGAGTACCACCGGCTCTACCGCGAGCTCTACGCGCGCGAGCTCGCCGAGCACTACCGGTTCGTCCGGTCGCCGGAATGGATGCGTTGAGCCGCTACGGGACCGCCAGGACGTGCGGGACGAAGTCGTAGGTCCCGTTCGGGTTCTCCGTGATGATCTCGATCGTCACCCGGTGCCGGCCGAACCCCCACGACACGAAGACGGGGTGGCCGACCGCATAGTCGTAGACTTCCTCCGCGAGCGGACCGGGCTGGGTCCGGAGGAGAATGATGCGCGCGAGGCGGCCCTCCAGGGACTTGGAGGCCAGGACCGCGTCGGTCTCGAGCTGTCGGACCTCGGCCATCGTCGGCGACGCCGACCCGACGCGCGCGACGACCGCGAAACCGGCCTGCTCGCTTCGCAGCCATCGAGCGAGCGTGCCCGACGGTTCGGAGATGACCAGGTCGAAGGGAATGTCACGGCCCGACGCGCGCTCAGTGACACGGAACCGGGCCGAGGCCGGCGCGGCCGAGATGCGCTGCTCGATCCGTGGGCTCGAGGAGGCCAGATAGCGCGCGAGCCGCTCGACGGGGGTCCGTCCTTCCGGGATCTTGGCGACGGGCTCGGCGTCCTGGACGAGCCGTATCCACTGGTGCCTCTGCACGAACTCGCGGAAGAAACCGTCGGTTTGCCGCAGAAGACCGAGTGCGATCACGCCCGCAGCGAGACCGATCAGCGCGAGGACGGAGAGCCAACCCGCCGAGGCGAGCCCGACCAGGATGACGACGATCATGATCACGATCCAGATGCTGAGGATCGCCGCCGTGTACCGGTACAGGCGGCGAACGACCGGCGCCATGGCCGCTGCTCGGTCGGAGAGATCGAAGAGCGCCGAGATCGGGTCCTCGATCCCGGGAGGTGCGCCCACGACAGAACGTCGCCGCGCCGGTACTTAAATCCGTAAGAAGGAAACGGGCAGCGCCCTGGCTATCCTAACGGACCCAGGGTCCGGTATCGTGGGGCGCCCGATGCGCCGCGAAGGGGTTGGGTGCGAGAGCGTCGGGGCACCCCTACGGGTGCTTGGCCATCTTCATGATCTCGTCGCGTGGGACTTCCTTCTGATGCGTGTGCTTCAGATGGTAGTTCATCACACCGACAAGCTCGTCGTGGTTCTTTGTTACGACCTCGAATCCGTCCTCGCACGCTACCTTCAACCGACCGCATCCCATCGTCTGACCTCAGCCCACCAACGGCGAGCAAGCGGTCGAGACGCCGGTAGGTGATAAGGACGACTTTTGGCCCCTGGGCATCGATGCCCACCCGGAGCGGCGCTCGACCCTGGGAGCCCGGGCAGCTTAGTCGTGCGACTCGAAGAAGCCGCGAGCGACCTCGATCACGTAGCGGACATCGTCCTCGGTCATCGCGTTGCCGATCGGGAGCGAGAGCGCACGATCGAACGTCCGGTCCGCGACCGGGCACTCGATGTGACCGAACCGCGCCACGAAGTACGGCTGCCGGTGGATCGGCGGCCACGGGATCCGCGTGTCAACGCCGTGGGCGTTCAGGTACGCATTGAACTTGTCCCGCTCGTCCTTGTTCTTCGCGAGGACCATGAAGATCATCCAGGTAGGCCGCTTCGCGTAGTCCGGCACTTTCTGGAAGCTGAGCCACTTCCCCAGGTCCCGCATGTACATCTTCGCGATCCGGTCCCGGAGCTCGATGTAGTGGTCGGCCTTCTTCAGCTGGGCCGAGCCGATTGCCGACTGGATGTCCGTCGGCCGGAAGTTGAGGCCGAGCTCGACGTGGACGTACTTCTCCTTCCCCTCGCCGTGGCTCCGGACGAGCCGGAGCTTGTCGATGAGGTCGTCCCGGTTCGTCTGGATCGCGCCGCCCTCGACGGTCGTGACCTGCTTCGCGATGTGGAAGCTGAAGATCGTGACGTGGTCGTAGTTGCCCAGCCTGGTAGAATTGTAGACACCGCCGAACGCCTCGGCAGCGTCCTCGAGGAGGAGGAGGTGGTGCTTCTGGGCGAGCGCACGGATCGCCTCGACGTCGCACGGGAGCCCCGCGACATCGACGAAGATCAGCGCCTTCGCCTTCGGGTGGTGCGCGAGCGCCGCCTCGATCTCCTTGGGACCGACGTTGAACGTCTCAGGGTCGCAGTCGATGAGGACCGGTTTCGCGCCGAGGGCGATGACGCTGGACGCGGTGGCGACGAACGTGTAGGTCGGTAGGAGCACCTCATCCCCCGGGGCGATCCCGTAGGTGAGGAGGGCGGTCGTGAGCGCGCTCGTCCCGTTGTTGACGACGACCGAGTGCTTGGCGCCGGTGTAGCTCGAGAGCTCCTTCTCGAACTGCTTGGTCTTGGGACCCATCCCGAGCCAGCCCGTATCCAGCGTCTCGAGGACCGCCTTCTTTTCGTCCGCGCCGATGTCCGGGACCGACCAGAATACCTTCCGTTCCGCCGTCATTTCCGTGTGCCTGAGCGGGCTGGGGGACGCGGACCCTGTCATATTAGTTTCTATTCACATCTCACTCCATCGCACGGGCAGCCCACGGGGCTCGGGGCCGTCCGGCGACCGCCGGAGCGGCCCTAGTCGGGGGCGAATCGCGCCGTGAAGTGCCGTAGCCGCTCGGGAACGTGGGTCATACGGACCGCGCGCACGGATTCGCGTCGCCGGTGGACCGCGATCACCGTGTCGGCGACGTACGCCAGGTGGGCGTTCGAATAGACGCGCCGCGGGACCGCGAGTCGGACGAGCTCGAGGGGGGGCCGTTCCCCCGGCTCGATCGGACCGTCGCCGAACATGATCGCGCCGATCTCGCAGGTGCGGACGCCTCCCTCCCGGTAGATCTCGATGACGAGGGACTGTCCGGGGAACTCCTTCGACTCGAGATGGGGGAGGAAACGGCGGACGTCGAGATAGATGCCGTGTCCGCCGGGAGGCAGCAGGATCGGGACCCCGGCCGCGGTGAGGCGATCGGCCATGAACCGGATCTGACCGATCCGGTGCGCGAGGTACGACAGGTCCGTCGCCTCTCGGAGACCGATCGCGACCGCCTCGAGGTCGCGACGTGCGAGGCCCCCGTAAGTGGGAAACCCTTCGAACAGGATCAACTGTTCCCGGAGGCGCGAGGCCAGGTCCGCGTCGCGAACCCCGACGAAGCCGCCGATGTTCACGAGCCCGTCCTTCTTCGCGCTCATCGTCGCACCATCGGCGAGGGCGAACATCGAGTGTCCGATCTCGGTGATGGTCCGGTTCGATTGTCCCGGCTCGCGCTCGTGGATGAAGTAGGCGTTCTCCGCCCACCGGCACATATCGAAGTAGAGGGGGATGGAGTGCTTCCGGCAGATCGCCGAGGTCGAGGTCAGGTTCTCGAGCGAGACCGGTTGCCCGCCGCCGGTGTTGTTCGTGATCGTGACCATGACGAGCGGAACGTGCGCCTTTCCCTCCCGCGCGAGGAGCTCCTCCAGACGCACGAGGTCGACGTTCCCCTTGAACGGGTGCGGGTTCTCCGGGTCGTACGCCTCCGGTATCGCCAGGTTCGCTGGACGGGCGCCCTGGTGGAGCACGTGGGCGCGCGTCGTGTCGAAGTGCATGTTGTTGGGGACGATCGCGCCTGGAGTGAGCAGCGTCGAGAACAGCAGGTTCTCCGCCGCTCGGCCCTGGTGAGCGGGGATCACGTGCGGGAACCCGGTGATCGACCGGACCGCCTCCTCGAAGTGCGCGTAGTTCCGGCTCCCGGCGTACGTCTCGTCGCCGAGCATGAGCCCGGCCCACTGCCGGTCGCTCATCGCCGAGGTGCCGGAGTCGGTGAGCAGGTCGATGTAGATCTCGTCGGACGTGAGGTTGAACAGGTTGAAACCGGCCCGCGCGAGCGCCGACTCGCGCGCCGGGCGATCGGGGAGGTGGATCGACTCGACGACCTTGACCTTGTACGGCTCGAGGGGGCCGGAGGCCGGCACGGGGCGATCGGCCATCCCGTGCGAGGAGCCGACTACGCAAGATAAACCTCCGTTCGGGGGGCCTCGGCGGCCCGGACGGGGAACGCGACCTTAAATCGCCCCTACGTGCTCGGTGAGCAATGGCAGCGAAACGGACGGCGGTAGCGCACTGGGAACACGACCTTCTTCACGGAAGCGGACGCGTCAAGGGACACTCCGGCGTTCTTCCCGACATGCCTATCAGCTGGTCCTCACGCACCGAAGAGCTCGCCGGACGGACCTCGCCGGAGGAACTCCTCGCGGCGGCGCACGCGAGCTGCTTTGCCATGGCCTTCTCCGGCGGACTCGCGAGGCTTTCCAAGCCCCCCGAGAGCCTCGACGTCACCGCTACGGCGACGTTCGACAAGGTCGGGGACGCGTGGACGGTCACGACGATGGACCTCGAGGTCGTCGGAATAGTGCCGGGAATCGAGCTCGCCCAGTTCCAAGAGGCTGCGAGGACAGCCGGCGCCAATTGCCCGATCTCTCGAGCCCTCAAGGGCAACGTCGAGGTCCGGGTCTCGGCTCGGCTCGCCTAGCGCGGCCGCCCCGGCGTCCGACGCCTATCGCGACGCCGCCGCCGGCGCCTCGGCGATCCGCACGACCGTCCGGTGCTCCCGCGCCCGTCGTGCGAACGCGACGTCGATGGAGCCACCGATCGCGACCGCGGCGAGGCTTTCGACGAGATCGCGAAGGCTCCGGATCCCGGTCGAACCGACACGGAAGAGGACGTCCCCTGGTCGGAGCCCGGCGGCGGCGGCCGGACCGGTCGGGACCACATCGGCGATGCCGAGGCCGGTGGTGCGGCCGGCCCCCACGCGACGGCTCCACGAAGGGGTGAGCGGAGCCACGGAGATCCCGAGCCAGGGGCGGACGACGCGGCCGTCCTTCCGCAATTGCGCGACGATCTGGCGTGCCGTGTTCGACGGGACGGCGAACCCTACCCCCTGGGCGAACGGCACGATCGCGGTCGTGATCCCGATCACCTCGCCGGCAAGGTTGACGAGAGGGCCGCCGCTGTTCCCCGGATTGATGGCGGCGTCGGTCTGCAGCAAGCCCCCGAGTACGAAGTCCGAACCCGGCAGGGGTCGGCCCAGCGCGCTCACGACCCCGAGCGACACCGTGGCTTCGCCCGGGAGCCCCAGCGAGTTGCCGATCGCGAGTGCGAGCTGACCCACCCGCAACATCGATGAATCGCCGAGCGGCGCCGAGGCGTAGGCGCCTTCCGGCAACGCGAGGAGCGCGAGGTCCGTCATTGGGTCCTCGCCGCGGACGGATCCGAGCAGTTCCTCCCCGTCGGAGAGCGTTACGGTGAGCTCGGGTGCCCCCCGCACCACGTGGTCGTTCGTGAGCAGCAACCCCGTTCGATCGATCAGGATGCCCGACCCGGACCCGCCGACGATCCGCGGATCGTCGCGGGCTTTCGACGGATCGATGGCCCGCTCGATGCGGACGACGGCGGGGCGGACGCATTCGACGACGCGGGTGATCTCGGACTCGACCCCCGAGAGCATGGCAGCCGCTCGGTCCCTAGACCTGACCTAGAGCTCGCGGGAACGGGATGGGTCCTCCGGGGGTGGGCGTGGGCCACGGGCCGGAGCCGGGCCCGATCGGCAGTGGAACCGGCATCGCGCCTACTCCTCGAGGAGTTTGCTGATGCGCCCGAGGATCTCGGACTCGGACTTTTCTCCCTTCCGACCGCCTTCCCAGCGCGCGTTGACAAGGTCGACGAGCTCGCCGGCGAGCCGGTCCATCCACGGGCCTTCCTGGGCGTCGAACTTCTTCTTGATCTTCTCGCGGAGGAGCTCGTTGTAGGCTTTGTAGGCGCTCCAGACCCACGGCCCCATCGGTGTCCTCCCGCCGTGATTCCATCCTTCTCCGTCTTCGCTCATGGTTTCTTCCGACTGCGGAGCAGTCGATCCGCTACCGAGCGGCGCAGGATATTGACCGGGTGGCATCGCACCCGGTCACGGACGCTCAGTTCGGCCCTCGGAAAGTCGGCACGGGGTGAAGATCGAAGGATCGTGTTCCCGACCCGCCCGACGCCGGGTGCCGTCCAAGCCGCTCGAGCGCGCTCGCCAGGAGGTCTCGTGCCGCGCTCTCGAGCGCATCCGCGCCTGGAAGGTCCTTGCGGTCGGTCCCCACGCGCAGGCGCCGGCCCTCGAGCGTGAGGAATGCGTGCCCCTCGGTGCCGGGGACCGACCAGATGAGCCAGGGAGGACCGGAGCCCTCGACGACCCCTACCCAGCGGAGCGAGCGGAACCATCGGCCGGCCATCTGACCCAGTACCCAGTCGCGCGAAGCGCCGGGCGGCAGGTCCACCTCGCCGATCGGATGGAACGGCGGTCGAACGCCCGCGTCGGCGTCCGCCCCGGGTCCGTCGGCGAGGGCGTATCCCGCCGCGTCGTGGAGGACCACTCCGAAACGCTCGAGCCGTCGGAGAGCCCGAGAGAGCGACTCGGGATGCGCGCTCAGCGACCGCCGCAGCCCGTTGAAGGAGACGTGTCCAGCGTGCTCGGAGATACGTCGGACGATCCGATTGTCGAGACGCTCATCGGACGCAGGCTGCGCCGGACGGTCGTCGGTCCCCGCCACGCCTCTATCAGGGGCGTCAAGCGGTTTAGAAGGACGGTTACCTCGAGGTGCGCTGGTTGCACCGCACCGATCGACCGCTAAAACTCGCCGAGTCGTTTCTGCACCTTGCGGCGCGATGGCTCCTTCGCGGGCTCCACGGGCGGGGCGGGCGGATCGAGGGGTGACTCCTCGGAAGCCGATCGGAGCTCCGCGGGGGAATCGAGAATCGCGTGGATCTCCGGTCGATCCGGTTCGATGCCGAGCAGATACGCGAGGTCCTCGGCGGACAGATCGAGCTGTCGGGCCACCGCCCGCCGGGTCGCCGCGACCGAAGGGCGGATCTTTCCGAGCGGAACCGGCGCGTAGAGGCGCTCGAGGAACGGCAGAAAGGACTCGATCCCCTTCCTCCGGGAGAGGTGGACCCGAGGTCCGATCTTCCCGACGAGCGCAAGTCGAGCCGCCCGCTGGGACCGTGATTGTCCCATCGCACTGAGGAACTCCGGGAAGGAGACGTAAGGGGAACGCGCCGCCCCCCGTTCGGCGAGCGCCGCGCTGACGCCCCCCGTCATGAGCTCGCTCGCGTAGCTCCAGAGCGACCAGACGCGTTCGCGACGGGCCCAGGCCAGGAACTGCTCGGCCTGGGCGAGCACCTCGTACGCCTCGTACCGGCCGGCGGGCTCGCCGGCCGCACGGGGAAAGTTCTCCTCGATCCACGGGAGCAGATCGTCCGGCGCGGCGTCGAGCCGGTCGTGGATCTCCCCCGAGCGGTAGAACCGGGGGGTCGTGAGGACCTCGCGCGTAAACTCGGCGAAGTCGGTCTCCAGGTCCCGGGCGCCGAGAAGGGCGTCCGTCGCAACGCCCTCGGGCAATACCGAGATCGCCTCCAGGTCCGTGACCGCGGCGCGTACATCCCCGTGGCTGCGCTGCACGATCCGGTCGAGCGTGGCGGGAGGGACCCGAAGCCCTTCCGACGCGGCGACGCGCGCGAGCCATGGGGCGAGCTCCGCGGGGGAGATCGCCGTCAGTCGGATCCGAACCACGTCCTTCCGGAAGATAGGAGAGTAACGCGTCAGCGTGCTGGGATCGTTGACCGTGAGGACCACGGGTTGGCGGGTCTCGCGAACGAGGCGGGCGATAGCGCCGAGCCCGCCTCGGTCGGAGGTATCGTGCGGGCGGGCGGTCGTCCGCCAATCGGCGAGGTCGCGCTGCGCCTCGGCGAGCTTGGTCCACGCCCCGCGACCCCCGGTCGTCGGCACGTTCTCCCAACTCTCGAAGACCGCCGGCTTTCCGGGGCGGCCGAGACCCCACGCCGCGGCGAGGGCATCGACGCTCGTGTAGCGGCCGCGCAGGAACTCGCGCATGTTGAGTGGTGCGGGTCGTGCCGCGGCCGTCTCACGGGCACGCCCCGTGAGGCAGTCGGCCTCGTCGAGCAAGATCAGCGTGCGGCCCCCGTCGCGCGCGCTCTTGTACGAGCCCGTCTCCCCGAGCGTGTTCGTGAACGCCGCCCGGCCGGCGACCGCCCCGATCGCGTCCTGGTTGCGCGCGTCGGAGGCGTTCATCTCGACCAGGGACCAGCCGAACTGATGCGCAAGCGCCAATGCCGCTGTGGTCTTCCCGACCCCGGGGGGACCTTCCAGGAGCGCGGCCCGTCGGGGAGGCGGACGACCGCCCCCCGTGGACCAGGCCTTGGCCCATACCTCGAGCTCGCGAAGCGGGCGAGCGTTTCCGAGCATCTCCGAAAGGCGGCTCGGCCGGAGCCGCTCGGTGAGGGGTCTACGGTCCACCGGGCGCGTCGGCGGCATCGGTGGGTCGAGGCCCGGTCGGGCATAAAGTCGGAGGGCCGCGGTTCGATCTCCGACGCGCGCGCTATCTGTTCTTCCCATCCTCCCCCCGCGGAGACGTGACCGAGGGGAGAACCGTCGACACCCGCCCGATACCGGAGGGGCTCCTCTGGTCGGCCTCGCGCCCGGGCGCCCCGGCGGAACCGTGGAGCGAGACGGACCGCTGGTTCGATCGCATGGTCGAGGCGGTCGCCGATGCCAACTTCCAGGGCGTGCACGTCGGAACGGATGCCGCGGCACCGGCGCGGGGTAAGCTGCTCGCAGAGCGGGCGGGGATGGCCGCCCGCCGGCCCCGGCAACTCGTCATCGTTGGGCCCTCGATCGCCGAAGCGCTGCACGATCGCGTCGCCACCGCGGACGCCCGAGCACCCTCGGGGGAGCGATCGGCCGCTCCGTCTCCATCGCGAGACGCACTCTGCGTCTTTCTGGAGATTCCACGGAGCCAAGGCACGGACGCGGGGCCCCTGCCTCGGCCCGAATTCTTCGATCAATTGGCGTTGCAGCACGGCTTCGTATCCTGGGGGTTCGGATATCCCGACGTCCCGAGCAAGGAACGGGTAGAGGAGGACGCGAGCTGCGGACCGGCATGGCTCCGTTTTCCGTTCGGCCCAATCGCGCCGCCTTCGGCCGACGACGCGATCGAGGTGGCGCGCCGCGCCGGAATTCCCGTCGTCGCTTCGGACCCGTTCGCCCGAGGGCGATTGGATGGATCCCGCCTCCGAGGTTCCCCGCTCGATACCTCCGCGCGCCCTGCCCCGGCCGACTGGGCCGAAGTGCGGGGGACCTGGGCGCCCGTGCTGGCCCTCGGATTCTTGACGGAGCGGCGGGAGCGCACCTTGCCCCAAGCCGCACTACAGTACGTGCTCGGTACGCCGGGGGTCCTGGCGGTTCTCGTGCCGGCCGCCGATCCCGCGGCACTGCTTGAATCCTCCGCGGCGCTCACCCGGATTGGGCTCTCTCGGGACGAGAGGGCCCGGATCGACGGCCTGCGGCGCCGTGGCGAAGCTTCTCCGAGAACGAGCCGTAACTCGAAGCTCAAATAGGGTCCCGCGCCTCTCACGATCGTGCTCGCTCCGGGCGACCTCGCTCCCGATTTCGAAGCCCCCACGGCGGACGGTGGGTGGATCAAACTGAGCGGCTTCCGTGGCGCGCCGGTCGTGATCTACTTCTTCCCGAAAGCGGGGACCGCGGGATGCACGCGCGAGTCCCTCGGGTTCGCGAGCCTCTTCCCGTCGCTGGCACCGCGAGGGGTCCGGGTCGTCGGCGTGAGCGTCGATGACGCGGAGCACCAGCACCGGTTCGCGGAGAACTGTGCGCTTCCGTTTCCCCTTGTGGCCGACCCGGGAAAGGAGATCGCCCGACGCTACGGCGTCCTCGGTGCCTTCGGCCTCGCGCGCCGGGTCACCTTCGTCCTCGACAAGGATGGCCGCGTCGCCGACGTAATTGACTCGTTCTTGCCCGGGCCTCACGTCCAGCGGGTGCGCGACCGACTTCTTGCCGGTGGTCCGCATCCAGTCGCGCCGTGATTTCCTCCGACGAGGCGAAACGCCCCTACGCTCACCGCGACCTCTCCCCGATTCGAACCCGCTGGAAAGGATCGTAGATTCGTTCGGTCCGCACGTCATTGGCGATCAGCTGAGGGCCACTGCGTCCGATGTGGCTCGGACGCCGACAAACGACGAAAGGCGGTTCTTTGCCCGGTCGCCGGCTTCATTCGCGTAGTTACCTGTTAGGACACTATTATTAGCCCGAGCGGCCCTGATGCGGTCGATGAAGACCGACGTCGATTCCTCCCTCCTCTCGTTGTTCGGTAGCCAGACCCGGCTCCTGACGATGGCGGTCCTGGCGAACTCCGACGAGGCGCTGACTGGATACAGAGTGGCGATGGTCGCCGGCCTCCCTCGGGAGAAGGTCTACCCCGAGCTCCGCAAGGGAATCTCAACGGGCCTGCTCACGACCGGGAGCGACGGATATCGCATGGTCGACCCAGACGTCCGGGCGCTGCTGCGGAGGCGAGTCCGAATCCGCTGGGACGAGGCGTGGGACCGCGCGCGCAAGGGATGGGACGAAGAGACTCGCGGCAAGTTGACGACTCTGCTAGCGTCGATCCCGACCGACCCCTCCTATCTCCGGCCGAAGGGATGGAAGCCCTCGCCCTCGGCGCGAAAGGCGATCCAAGAGATGGACCGGCCCCCGTCGAAGGACGCGCTGCTGAGCCGTCTCGGTCTCCGGACCTCGGCTCGGTCGGACTGGTCCCGCCGTGGACGCTGACGGGTTCCGCGCTGCCATTCGTGCCGAAAGGCAGCAGTATCGGCAGATTCGAGCGTTCGCGGCCATGCTTGCATCCGAAACCGGGCTCGGCGCCGACGGGCTGACGGTCGTCGGCGGCTCGGCCCTCGAAATCTACACTACTGGGGACTACGTCTCCGCGGACGTCGACCTCGTCGCGGAGGACCCGAAGCGGGTTGCCGAGGTGCTTCGATCGTGGGGGTTTACCTCCAAGGGCATGTACTGGACCAGCCCCGATTTCCGCCCGTCGGTGCAGATCGTCGGCAAGTACGATAGCGGCTCTCGACGTCTATCTCAGGTGGTGACGACAGGGTACGGAAGCGTACGCCTCGCCGCTGTCGAGGACATAGTTGTAAAGCGGCTGATCGAGGCCCGCCACTGGAGGCGGCCCGAGGCGATGGCGGAGGCGATGCTCGCGGTCAGCCGGTACGGCGCGGAGCTGGACTGGAAGTACATCAATTTCACGGCGAACAAGGACGGCGTCGCGGATCTTGCACTGGACCTTCGTCGGCGAGTCCGCTCCGCGCCGGCGAGCGGGGGCAGGGACGCTTGAAGGCCGCAGCCGCTGGAGAGGATTGAACTCCCGACCTGCCGATTACAAATCGGCCGCTCTCCCGGCTGAGCTACAGCGGCATGAGGCACGCCCGACGCCCTCGAAGACATGGGCGGCACGGGTGGATAAGGCACGCGCCGGGGCGGCACCTCGGCTCGGATGGGCCCCGACCCTCGCCGCACCGCAAGGGTTCTATCGGGCCCGCCCCGTCCGAGCCGCGTGACCGTCGGTTCCGCGCCTGGGCGTGTGATTCGAGCGCCCCGCGGTCCGGATCGGATCTGCCCAGGCTGGTCGCAGGAGGCGGCCCTCCGGCTTCTCATGAACAACCTCGATCCCGAGGTCGCCCGCGATCCGGCGAACCTGATCGTGTACGGTGGCAGAGGCAAGGCCGCCCGGAACTGGGAGGCGTACGATCGGATCGTCGAGACGCTGAAGAGCCTCGGCAACGAGGAGACGCTCCTCGTTCAGTCCGGAAAGCCGGTGGGGGTGTTCCCCACACACGCCGACGCGCCGCGCGTCCTCATCGTCAACGCGATGGTCGTGCCGCGTTGGGCCACGGACGACGCGTTCTGGCCCCTCGAGGCACGGGGCCTCACGATGTACGGCCAGATGACAGCGGGAAGCTGGATCTACATCGGAACCCAGGGCATTCTGCAAGGGACCTACGAGACGCTCGCATCGCTGAGCCGGATCGAGCTCCAACGTCCCGATCTGACCGGGCGATGGATGCTCAGCTCCGGCCTGGGCGAGATGGGGGGCGCACAACCGCTCGCCGTCACTCTCCTCGGTGGAGCGGCCCTGATCGTGGACGTCGATCCTCGAGCGATCGAGCGGCGCCTCGAGAAGCACTACCTCGACGTGCGTGCACCGGACCTGGACTCGGCTCTCTCGCAAGTTCGCGACGCCGCGCAGCGGGGTACTGCGCTCTCCGTCGGGCTCGAGGCGAACGCCGCTGACGTTTACCCGGAACTGGTTCGACGTGGCATCACTCCCGACATCGTCTCCGACCAGACGGCCGCGCACGATCTCTCCGTCGGATACATCCCGAGCGGCTACGCGCTGGACGCGGCCGCCGCGCTGCGCGCGTCGGACCCCGTGCGCTACCGATCGGAGGTGCTCCGGTCGATCGCGACCGAAGCGCGGGCGATCCTTGAGCTCCGCCGACGCGGAGCACGCGCGTTCGACTACGGCAACAACTTCCGTACCCAGGCGCGCGAGGCGGGCGTCGAGGACGCGTTCGAGATCCCGGGGTACGTGCCCGCGTACATCCGTCCCCTCTTCGCAATTGGGAGCGGCCCGTTCCGATGGGTCGCGCTAAGCGGCGACCCGGAAGACATCCACGCGATCGATTCGATGATCGAACGGGAGTTCTCGGACGACGTAGGACTCCTTCGATGGATCCGGCTCGCTCGGGAAAAGGTGCGCTTCCAGGGACTACCCGCCCGGATCTGCTACATGGGCTACGGCGATCGTGAACGGTTCGGTCATCTAGTGAACCGGATGGTCGCCGACGGCATCCTGCACGCTCCCATCGCGATCGGCCGCGACCATCACGACACGGGAAGTGTCGCGAGCCCGTTCCGGGAGACGGAGGGAATGAAGGACGGGTCCGACGCGATCGCCGACTGGCCGATCCTGAACGCCCTGCTCAATGTCGCGGGCGGCGCGTCGTGGGTCTCGGTCCACCACGGCGGAGGAACCGGGATCGGGAACTCGATCCATGCCGGCCTCGTAATAGTCGCCGACGGAACGGCCGAGGCCGACCGCCGGATCGGCCGGGTGCTGCACAACGACCCGGGGATCGGAGTGGCGCGCCACGCCGATGCCGGCTACCCCGAATCGATCGCGATCGCGCGAACGGCACGGTTCCGTATCCCAGGCCTCGGACGCAGTCCGCCGTAGTCGTCCGAGGGCGTGCTGCTACACCGTAGCAATCGGTCCAAGAAATCGGTCGCCCCTCGGAACCCAGGTATATCCCCCCGAGGACGGCTGAGAGTTCCTGCGGGCCGCGCCCGCGAGGAACAGAAAACCATGCAGGGATACGGACGAACGCTCGGAACGATCGGCATCCTGGGGGCCGCGCTCGCGGTTCTCCTCGTGATGCCCGGTCTCGTCGCGACCGCCTCTGCGTCCCCCGCCCCGCTGGCCGGCCCGTCCAGTCAGCAGTGGGCGTACGGAGCGCAGAAGTGGGTCAACGTGACCGTCACCTTCGCGAACGCGACCTACACGGCCCACGCCTTCTTCGGCTGGACCGTGATCTTCACCGCGACGAACACGTCGGCGACGACCGTTGCGCTCGAGGCCGAGCGGACGATGGCGGGGAGCTACTACGCCGATCTCTGCACCCCGACGTGCACCCACCCCACCGGCCAGGGCAACCTCTCCATCACCGCGTGGGAGAAGGACGCGGGGTTCGCCAACCTGACCAGCGCGGCCACGGTCTACGAGCAGGGCGTCGCCAGCCCCGCCATCGGCCTGATCAACGCGAGCACGCAGGCCTCGGGGAACATCTCCGAGTCGCTGTGGCTCAAGATCCAGCACATGAACACGACCGTGACGGCGTCGACGCAGTTCTTCGTCTCCGGCGCCGCGCACGCCCAGGTCGCGTTCACTCCGGCCCTCGGGCTGGTCCCGCTCAACGTCTCGAGCGGTGACGTCTGGAACGCCACGAGCGCGTTCACCGCCTCCGGCGGCTGGTCGGCGAACGCGAACTGGTACCGGACCTCGATCCTCGGCGTCAAGACGTCCGGCTCGTACAACCCGTCGGGAAGCGTCCAGGGCTCCGGCGACGTCGCCCTCGCGGGCACCGATCTGGGAACGATCAGGCTGGGCAACGGCGCGACGGTGCCGGTCATCGCTCTCGCGTGGACCGGTCCGTTCGACGACGTCGACGGCGTGATCCTGATCCCCCACGACTTCGATCTATTCGGGGAAGGGAACCACGACTGGTCCTCGGCTTCGCTCGGCGCGACGAAGGTCTCGACCGCCGACCTCGACATCGCCGTCGATGCGGCGCACCACCTGCGCGTCGTCGCGACCGCGACGTCGTTCGAGTCCTCGGACACGAGCCTCGCGACCGCGAGCGTGCCCGCGACCGGCCCGTCGCCCGCGGCCACGTCGACCGCCCCGACCGTGGTTCAGGCGCAGCCCGAGACGCTCGCGCAGGCCCAGCAGGGCTCGAGCTGCCTTCTGGGACAGTGCGGACCGTCGGGCCCCGCGACCGCCGGCGCCCCCCTCGGCCTGATCCTCGTGGTCGGGCTGATCGCGGTGCTGGTCATCGGCTCGGTCAGCGTGATCGAGTACCGAGTCTGGGCCCGACGCCGCGCCGAGCGCGGGCTCGTCGGCACCCCCAGCCCGGTCCGACCAGTGAACCCCTCGTACTCCGTCTCGGGCGCCTACGCGCCGCCGCCCCCGCCCCCACCGGCGCCGTCGGTCACCCCGAAGGAGCCGCCCCGCAGCCAGTAGGGGCGAACACAGCCTCCGATCGCTCGGGCCGGCCCGGAATCATCGGGTCGGTCCGAGCGCAACCCTTTCCCACGCCGTAAGATCCAAGTTCTTCCGAGGTCCCGCTACGCGCGTCCGGCGGCTACGGATCTCGCGAGCGCGTCGAGGACCTGTTTCTCCTCGTCGAACGGTACGAGGGCCCTCGCCTCGGCAATCGGACACCATCGCGCCGCGTCGAACAGGGGCTCGAGCCGGAGCGGGGCCGGCGCGGTCCGGCCCAGGAAGTAGATCGTCGTCTTGACAACGCTCTGCCCTCGCGCCGGATCGTAGAACCGGTACGTGACCGTCGCGACCTCGCCGCGCAGCTCGACCGAACCCAACCCCGTCTCCTCGGCGATCTCGCGCCGGGCGGCGTTCTCGATCGACTCGCCGGGCTCGACATGGCCCTTCGGGAAGCACCAACGATCCTCCTCGAGATGGTGTAGAAGGAGGACCGAACCCCCGCCTGGGGTCACCACGACGGCTCCGGCCGCGAGCTCCGCGACGACGGGGCGATCGGGCCGGAACTCGGAGGTCCTCCGGCGCATCAGCACCGGGAGCCTCCCGAGCGGAAAACGACTCGCGGCGCGCCGCGGCGCGAACCCTTATGGCCGTCGCACCCTCGGAGTCGTCGATGCTCCTCCCCGGGGAAGAGTACCACGACCTGGCGACGCTCGTTCGGGCGAAGGCGCGGAAGAACGGCGATCGCGTCGCGGTCCGCTTCCTCAACCGCTCCCTGTCGTACGCCGAACTGGATGCGCGGAGCGATCGGGTCGCGAGCGGGCTCCACCGGGCCGGTGTCGGACGGGGCGATCGCGTGGCCGCGCTCTTGTTCAACTGCCCGGAATTCCTCGACCTCTGGTTCGGGTCGGCCAAGATCGGCGGCGTCCTGGTCCCCTTGAACACCGGCCTCAAGGGCGACCTCCTTCGCTACGAACTCGAAGATGCGGCGCCGAAAGGTCTCGTGCTGGACCGACGATTGTGGGACGTCTACCGACCGGTGCGTGCCCAAGCGGCCATCCCATGGGAATTCACCGTCGACGGGTCCACGGACCTTCCCGACGAGACCACGGGTCCCGCCTGGGGCGACCTCCTTTCCGACGCGCCCCCGCCGGACGTTCCGCCGCCCGGTCCCGGCGACGCCGCCGCGATCCTGTATACGAGCGGCACCACTGGGCCGCCCAAGGGCGCGGTGATCCCGCACGAGAAGTACCTGACCACACCACGCGAGATCGGCCTACGCAGCCGTCTCGCCCCGGACTCGGTGCTCTTCACCGGCCTTCCGCTCTTTCACTGCAACGCACAGGAGATGACGACGCTCACCGCCCTCCTCAACGACCTGACCGCTGCCTATGAGGAGCGGTTCCACGCCTCCACGTACTGGGAGGTGGCGCGACAGATGGGAGCGACGCATGTTTCGCTCCTGATCTCGATGATCAACGTCCTGTTCAAGCAACCCCCGAAGGAGACCGACCGGGGTCACTCGGTGCGCGTCGCGCTCACGGCTGGGACCACCAAGGAGGTCTGGCCGGAATTCGAACGCCGATTCGGCGTGACGGTGATCGAGCTCTACGGGATGACCGAGTGCGGGTGCACGACGCTCATGAACCCCCCGGACGCGATTCGCGTCGGATCGGTCGGAACGCCGCTCGGGTTCGTGGAAGCGGACGTCGTGGACGACCAGGACCGGCCGGTGCCCGATGGCACCCGGGGTGAGCTCGTGGTCCGGCCGCGCGCGCCCCACACGATGTTCCTCCGATACCACCAGAAGCCGGAGCAGACCGTGGAGGCGTGGCGCAACCTCTGGTTCCACACCGGCGACTACGTTCTCCGCGACCTCGACGGGTACTACTACTTCGTCGATCGGAAGAAGGACGTAATCCGACGGCGCGGGGAGAACCTGGCCCCGTACGACGTCGAAACGGTGCTGAACCGTCACCCGGCGGTGTTCGAATCGGTGGTCGTCGGCGTTCCGTCGCCTGTAGGGGAGGAGGACGTGAAGGCGTTCGTCCAAAAGAAGCCGGGCGCATCGGTCGAGGCGCGCGAGCTGTTCGAGTTCTGCGTCGAACACCTTCCGTTCTTCATGGTCCCGAGGTACGTCGAGTTCGTCGAGGAGATCCCGAAGACCGCCAATCAGAAGGCCCAGCGGTATCTACTCAAGGGACGGCGGAGTGCGAACGAGGTTGACCGCGACGCGCTCGGTATCGTCGTCCGCAAGACTTAGCGGGCGTTCGGCGCTGCAACGCGTCGAGGTCCTGCTCGACACCAACGCGGTCCTCCTCCCGTTCCGGACACGATTCCCTCTCCTCCTCGAGATCGAGCGACTCGCCGGACCCAGCCGCATCTGCGTCCCCCGTTCTGTCCTCGGAGAACTCGATCGCCTGAGCGCTCGAGGAGTACAGGTCGCGCGCGCAGCGCGGTCGTTTGCGGATCGCTTCACGACCGTCGACGGGGCCGGTCGCGGCGATTGGGGTCTCATCGCGCTCGCCGTGCGAAGGGCCGCGATCGTCGTGACGAGCGACCGCGGCCTGCGCGTACGCTTGCTCACCGCGGGCGTAGCCGTCCTGTCTCCCCGAGGGGCGGTGCGCCTGCATCGATGGGACCCCCAACCGTCATCGCGGGTTCCTGAAAGCCGGAGAACGAAGCGGCGCCCCACCCGAGCAACCTCACCCCACAGACGATCTAGCCGCTGATGTCGACCGATTGAACCCCCCGAACTTCGCCGGCGGAGGGCTTAGAGCGACTCATTCGGGCTGTTGATGGACGAATGCCGGGGGCGAGGTCCCCCGCAGGAGAACCGTGAGGAAGGGACGAGTCGTGTTCGGATACTGGGGGAATGCGGCTAACCCGTGGGCGCCCGACCCGTTCAGACGAACCGCGAGGCTGCCATTGTGTACCGGGTCGGAACCCGACCGGCCGAGACGGCCCCTCGGACTCCGAACCTTGTCGCCGCCCTGTCAGGGAGACCCGAGCTTGCGGCCGCACGACTGACAGAACGCATGCAATCCTTCGGGGTAGTTCCGCCCGCAGCCCAGGCAGGTAATGTCGCGGGCCCCCGTCGCTTCAGCGCGGCTCGCGCTGGCAGGCGCGGCGAGCCACCCGACGCCGAGCGTGAACACCCCGACCACGAGCACGGCGAGTCCGGTATAGCCCCACGCGAGGGTCTGGGAGCAGGCGGTAGGGCCGGTCCACGGGCCGGTCGCCGGAGCGCCCACGCAGCCGGAGAGCAGGTTGGGGAGCGCGAAGAGTAGACCCAGAAGGACGAACCCGAGACCGACCAATACCAGTGAAATCCGCATCCGCGCCGCCCGTATCGGGCATCGTTACAGAAGGTATCAAGTCTCTGAGGCTCTGGTTGCGCCCCGACGACCCGGCAGTGTCAGCGAATCCCGGTCTGTGAAGCTCTGGATTCCGTCTGCCCTGAGGCGCGATGAGTCGCCAGGCGGCAATGGTTAAGAACGGACCCTAACTCGACGGCCGTCCGACGAGCACCCCATGCCCCGAGATGACGACGAGCTCCTGAGCGACAAGACCCTCTCCTTCGGGAGCGGAGTCATTGGCGTCTGCGACGTCTGCGGTCACCGCCAGGCGGTGATCATCCTCCAGAAGGAACGCTACCAGCTCTGCGTCCTCGATTTCCTCAACAAGACCTGGATGCGGCCGGGCCTCACCGCGAGCGCGCCACTTCCACCGTACCGAAGCGAACGGGTATGGTACCCGAGCGGTGCGTCTCCGGGGGGAAGGGCCCCCGCGATCGTTCTCACGCCGACGAAGCTCGTTCGGCACCCCCTTGTCCTCATGACGCCGGACCTCTACGGGCTCACCACCTCCGTCCTGGACGGCGCGATTCGTTTCGCCCGGGAAGGGTTCGAGGTGCTTCTCCCCGATGTCAGCAAGACCGCCGGGGTCGGCGCGTCCGATCACCTGGCGCTGCGGCTCGGCGCCCGGTTCCGCGGCGGCGTACCGCTTGACGCCCCGCGGATCGTCCACCTTCGACGGCTGTACAGCGACGCACTGCGGTTCCTGCGGACCCGCGAGATGGCTGACCCCGCCAAGTCCGCTATCGTCGGGGCCTCGTACGGCGGCAGCCTGGCCCTCGCCGTGGCAGCTGAGGATCCGGGTCTTACCGCCGTCGTCGTCGCGTACCCGGTCGCGGTGCGCCCCTCCGCGCAACTCGGACTCATCAACGCGGCAACGCTGTTTGTCCACGCAGGTGCGGACGGGCAGAGTCGACGCGCCCGAGCGCAGTTCGAAGCGATCGGTTCGGGAATCGACGTTCGGTTCATCGACTTCCCCGCGGCGCGGCACCACTTCCTGGCGCGCGACCTCCCGGTCTACGACTTGGCTGCGTCCGAGGCAGCGTGGTCGCAAATGGTCGGCTTCGTGAAGGAGAAGCTCCTCCCGCCGCCGCCGAAACCGCCGACGCCGCCGAAGAGCGCCGTCGCGGGCGCGACCACGCCGCTCGCCGCCACCGCCTAGGGCGGTCCGGAGCGTGGGCCATCGCGCTCGGCGGGGATCGACGCGGCGGTCGACACGAGCAGCGTCGCTGCGCGAGTGAATCGGATCACCTTGGCGAGGTTCCCTCGAATTCGGAAGGTCCCGCGCAGGAGCGCCTGGACCGGGTCGATCTCACCCGCGAGGAGGCGGTCCCAGTCCTCCCGTCGGCCCTCGAAGACGAACTCCGGTGACACGGTGGTCGGATCCGCTACGAAGATGGCGGAGCGACACGTCCCGTGGAGCAGATCCAAGAGAACGCCGGCTCCCTCTGGTGCCGCAGGATCGGCCGTCACGAGGAGAAGGATGTCCCCCTCCCAGGCACGAGCCGCCTCCGCATACTCGGCGTTCGTGTTCAG
>JBGOSQ010000022.1:0-30163 GCA_041476045.1 Thermoplasmata archaeon
GAACACGAGGAAAAGAGCGGCGCCACTCGTATTTGAGCCGACCCTGCGAATACCTATTCGGGCCGTGGGGCGCGCCCCCGCGGGCCCGGTTCGGCGGATCAGTGGGCGCGCGACGCGACGCGCTTCTTCGTTTCCTCCCAGCCCACGGGCTGGACGATCGGGCGTCCGTCGACCCGAACCTCGGCTTCGGAGAGGATCAGGAACGGGTGGAACCCGTGCCCGTCGGTCTCGCCTCCCCAGTACCGGTTGCCACCGATGCAGAAGGTGACGTTCCCGAGCTTCTGGTCCCGCATCCACGGCGCCTTCTGGATCTTCGGGTTGAGCCCGATCGCGATCGCGGCGGGGGTCCCGAGGGCGGGCCCCGCCTCCTGGTAGGTCCGTTCGAACTCCTCCGAACCGGAGTCGTAGGAGTGGGCCGTGAGCCGGCCGTTGCGGAACTCCCAGACGCCGCCGACCTGATCGCCGGAGACCGTTGAGGACGGTTCGTTCGCGACGAAGCGTCCGTCACCGGAGGCCTCGTCGACCGCTACGGTGACGACGCCGGCGGGGAGGTTGATGTCGAGCAGCCCTGGGTTTCCCGCGCTCCGAGGACCGTCCGAAGCCCGTAACGGCAGGATCCCGGAATCGATCCGGGGGGCGCGGTGCCGCAGGGTGAGGCGAAGCTCCGTGCCGTTGGGGTGCCGGACCTCGAGGGTCTTTCCCTTTCGGAGGCGCTCGGCGAGACGCACCGCGTTCCGGTGCATCGCGACCGGGTCGACGAGGCTCGCATCGACCAGCTCGCGGCGCCATGCATCAGGGTCGATGTGGAAGAGCTTCGAGGACGCATCGCCGACGCGGCCCAGGTACAAACGGGCCATCCGGACCCCGCCGCGGTTCGCGATCTCGAACCATCGCTCCTCCCATTGGTTGAGCTGCGTGTGGGCGAGCTCGGGGATCCGATGCTCTCGGAGGACGTCGGAGGGGCCGTAGAAGAAGACGTAGGCGTTGGTCTTCTCCAAGAGGGACCACTCGTGGCGACCGACGTCGCCGACACGGGCGGGCCCCGCCACATCGATCGACTTCCAGTAGGTCGCCTCGTCGTTGTAGAGGAGGAGAGGAGAGGCCCCGAGGCGACGCGCTTCGAGGACGAAGTCGTTCGCCCACGGAAGCGTGTTGTCCCAGCTCTCGATGGCGACCGTCTCGCCCGCCTGGACACGGAGCGTCTTGGTGAGGATGAGTTTGGCCATCTCGCGAGACTTGGGCTCGGAGTACGCGGCGATGCTCATCGGCGCCTCCGGGATCCCAGACCCGTGGCGTCGCGGGACGTGGGGGGAGTATGATAACGTCCCCTGGCCATTCCCGGGACCGCGATGCCCGTCGTCTCCCCGCTGCCGAGGCTCCGCTTCGCCCGGAAAGGTGCCAATCCTACGCTCGAGACGATGGAGTTCGTCCGGGCCGCACTGATCGCCGCGGCGGAGCCGGTCAGCCGGAATCGGATCCTTCGGACGCTCGCGGAGTGGAACCATACCACGACGCGACGCTCGCTCAACTCCGTCCTCGGCTTTTTCGAGGCCCACCTGCTCGTGGAAGAGGGGCCGAAAGGGGTTCTCTGGCTCCCCGGGGCCACGCCCGCCATGGTCCAGGCGCTCCGGGCCGGAAAGCGGATCTGAGATGTCGGTGGCATTGACCGCCGCTCCTCAGACGGGTAGCGGGGGCCGAAGCACCCGCCACCCGCCGCGCGCGACGACGCGGCCACACTCGGGAGAGAGGAGGGGTACGTTCCCACTCTCCGGATCAATGGGAGTGTCGGGGTCGTTCTCCACGGGAGGAGGGTCCACCGGGCGCGGTGAGATCTCCAGCTCCGCGTACTCCGACTCGGGCGTGTTCGGGTGGATGTGCTGGGCGATCCGGCGCATTTCCCAATAGGCAGGCTCCATGTTCGCACCTACCCGCACGTGGGCGCCCGGGGGCATAAAGGGCGATGAGAAAGTATGGTCGAATAGATACAGTGGTCGCCTACGCTCGGGATATGCATACGACCACTACCTGTATAATTCCCAAAATGGAACAATCTCGAGGAGAAACGCCCCGACCGTAGGCCCATCCGACGGTCCGTTCTCGGGTCGTGGGCCACCGGGACGGCAGACGAGCAGACCCCCGGTTCGCGGCATAGGATCGGGCCGGTGACCGGGCGCCGTCCTCCCCCAACGGGTGCGTCGGCCGTGACTCCCTCGGGCGAGGCCCGGTCGACGTCGCTCGCGCTCCGCGTTCGACCGGGGGCGCGGCGGAACGAGGTTCGCTGGGATCCAGGGCGGTCGAGCTGGATCGTGGCGGTCGCGGCGCCGGCGGTCAACGGCGCTGCCAATCGCGCCCTCCTCCTGTTCCTGGCCGAATGCCTCGGCGTGCCGCCGGAACGGCTACGGATCGAGCGCGGTTCCGCCTCCCGCTCCAAGTCGATCGCGGTCGTCGGCCTTACCGGGGAGGAGGTACGCGATCGGCTCCGACGGACGGCGGGGCCGCCCTAACCGTCCCGGTCGCGGCGACCGGCCGTCGGGCTTCCGACTACGGCGGCGCCGGCAGCGTTCTGAGGACCGTCGGCGGGAACGTCGTCGAGAGGAAGGCTGGCTTCAGGTTCCCCGTCATGAAGCCGAAGTAATCGGCCGCAGGAAGCGACGCTACGGAGTGGATCCCGGCCGCCTCGAAGACGAACCGGAAGGAGAACTGGGCCGGGTGCAGCTTCGACAGGGACCAGAACGCCGTAGTGCAGTTCGCGGGCTCCCCGAACTTGGCCGAGATCGTGCAGGTCGAGTTGACGAAGCTGGAGTTGGTCTCCCCGTAGGCCCAGTGCGCGAAGTTGTTCGGGACCGTCGTGTCCATGGCGCCCGCGACGAGGTAGATCGGTATCCCGGAGAAGTTCGTCGGGACGAACCGGGCGACGCTGAGATAGGCGACCTCCCGCTGGACGCTCGCGTTCGTCTTGCTCGGGAGCTTGCCGCAGAAGTCCGTCTGGATCTGGGTCGGGAACGCGTGCGCCTGGAGCGCGAACCCGAGCTGCTCGAAGAGGTCCGTGATCGGGGCGACGACGCCGATCCCCGAGACGAGTCCGGGGTGATGGCCCGCGATCTCGAACGCGCCGACGGTCCCCATCGAGAAGCCGAGGAGGTAGACCTTGGAGACCTTCCGGAGGGCCTTCTCGTGGACGATCGCGTCCAGGACGTCCTGCTCCTGGGGGCCGCCGCAGGGGGTGTTGGCGAAGAATCCGGAGGACGTTCGGGTGTTGATCGAGATGAGGATCATCGACGCAGCGGAGGCGTTGTCGATGACCGATTGTGGGACGGCGTTGCCGCCGATCCCTCCGGGGATCTTGTTCGTGGACGAGCCGAGCCCGTGGAGGAAGACGACCAACGGTGCGGCGACCGTCGACCTGAAGTTCGCGGGCAGCCATTCGAGGTACGAGAGCGAGAAGCGGTCGACGCTCGAGGAATAGGCGACCTTCACCGTCGTCGCTCCCTGGGGAGGGTGCCGATGGGCCGCAGAGGCCGATGGAAGCACGGCCGGAATGACCAGGAGGGCGACGCTCACGGCGATCGTGAGCACGATCAGGCGACTTCGGCGGGCGGAGGAACGGTGGGAGGGGGGATTCGGTGCCATCGTGATCGGACCTTCTCGTAGAGCTCCGTGAACGCGTCCCGAGGCTACAGGGAGGGTTTCGCGCCTACCCGTTATAGTAGACCCGTAGATTCTCGTTCACTGTTCTCCCGACTGGGAGCCGGATTCTTTCGCGCGCTCCCCGACGGGAGATACTGCCGAGCGCTTCGGTAGCGCACGGGTCCCTCACCCGGAGGGCGCTCCGTCCGGACATTGGCGCTCGTGCGGGCTTGAAACTTTGTAGGTTGTCGCGATGGCGCGTCCGTCTCGAGCGATGGATCGGAAGTGGGTCACCCTCAGCAACACGACCGTCGGGACGTTCATGGCCCTCCTCGACACGTCGATCGTGCTGGTCTCGCTCCCGACGATCGGCCGGGAACTGGCGGGCACGGACCCCGCGGTCCTCCTCTGGGTCGTGCTCTCCTACAACGTCGTCACGACGACCCTCCTGCTCTCCTTCGGCCGGCTCTCCGACATGCTCGGTCGGGTCCGCCTCTACACGCTCGGGTTCGCGGTGTTCACGATCGGCTCGCTGTTCGCGAGCCTCGCCCCGGACGGAGCGACCCTCTTGGCCGGGCGCGTTGTGCAGGGGGTCGGCGCGGGCTTCCTCTCCTCGAACGCCGCCGCGATCCTCACCGATGTCTTTCCTGCGGAGGAGCGCGGGCGCGCGCTCGGGCTCAACCAGGTCGCCGCGATCACGGGCTCGATGGCCGGATTGATCCTCGGAGGGATCCTCACGACCGAGCTCGGCTGGCGATCGATCTTCTGGGTCAACATCCCCATCGGCATCTTCGGGACCCTGTGGGCCTGGTACCAGCTCGTCGAGACCCACCCGCCCGAGCGGCACGCGCGGATCGACTGGCCGGGGAACGTCGCGTTCGGTCTCGGTCTCACCCTCGCGCTCGTCGGGATCACCCTCGGCGCGCTCGATGGTTGGGCCCAGCCGGTCGTCCTCGTCTCGCTCGTCGTGGCCCCCGTCTTCCTCGCGGCGTTCGTCCAGATCGAGCGCACGCGGGTCCAGCCGATGTTCGATCTCGCGCTCTTCCGCATTCGGACCTTCGTCTTCGGCAACCTCGCCGCCGGCCTCTCCGCGCTCGCGCGCGGGGCGTTCACGTTCATGATGATCTTCTACTTCCAGGGGGTCCTCTTCCTGAGCGCGGAGCGCGCCGGGCTCCTTCTGCTGCCGCTCTCGGTGGCGTTCGCCATCGCGGGGCCGATCAGTGGAACGGTCTCCGACCGAACGGGGGCACGCTACCTCGGCACCGCGGGCCTTCTCGTCAGCGTCGGGGGGTTCGCGATCCTGGTCGATTTCCCGGCCAACGGGCCGTACCTCCAGTTGGCGTTCGCGATGGTCCTCCTTGGGCTCGGTCAGGGGATGTTTGCAGCACCGAACCGCGCGGAGGTGATGTCGAGCGTCCCGTCGGACCGCCGCGGGATCGCCGCTGGGACCGGGACGACGTTCCTCAACGGCGGGATGCTCGGTAGCCTCGCCCTCGGGTTCACGGTCCTCGCGGGCGTCGTTCCGCGCGGCACCCTCGAGTCGGTCTTCTCCGGCCGCTCCTTTGGGAACGCCGTCGACGTGGAGGCGTTCATGTCGGCCCTGCACCTATTGTTCGCGATCGGCCTCTGCCTCACGCTCGGCGCCGCGCTCGCCAACCTCCTGCGGGGCGCTCGGACCGGTGCATCCCCCACCCCCCGCGCCGGATCCGGCCCGACGGACGGGTCGGGCTAGCGGGAGGATGCCGGCGCCGGAGTGCCACGCGGGGCGGGGGCCGGACGCGGCGGCCCCGACGGCCCCGACGCGAGGCCGACGAGCAGGATCATCGCAGCGACGACCCCGATCGTGACCGTGAAGAACGCGAACGCGGGCGCCGAGGCCGCTACGAGCAGGAAGACCAGGACCCCGACCGCCGTCCCGAGGGCGGGGGCCAGCCCCGCTCCGAGCGGCGCGCGTGCTGGCGTCGGCTCGGCCGCCACCGCGTAGAGCACCGGTGGTGGGAGGTTCCGGACCGACTCGGCCAAGTCCCGTCGCGACGGGGTCGGCCGGGGGGGCGGGGCAGCGTCGACGTCGCCGATGAGGGGGAGCAGGAGCCCGGCGAGCGCGAGCAACGCCAAGAGGACGAACCAGGGCTCCGCGTAGAACGCGAGCGGGATCACCTGCGTGCCGAGGAGCCCATTGCCGGAGATCGCGGCGCCGATGGCACCGAGCTGGTGTCCGATCGTCGTGAACCACGCCGTGAGGAACGCGTCCGAGGTGGGAGAACTGGGCAGCGAGGAGAGCGCGGTCTCGAGCGAGACGGTCTCGAGGAGGCCGGCCTGGAGAGCGAGGAGACCGACGCCGGGCCGCTGGGCGGAGCCCGCGCACACGCCGAGGAACCAGAGCGGGAGCGCGACGAGGGCTCCGACGATGAGGTCAGCGGCCGCACCGGTCGGGACGGTCTGCGAGAGCCAGCTCACGAGCCCCACGAACGCGAAGACGACGACCGATGGGGCGAGCAGCCAGGCGAGCGCCTTGGGTCGCGCGATCGCGAGCACCGGCAGCGCGATCAGGATCGCGACCAGGTAGGCGGTGATCGAGAGGGCGCCCAAGCCCAGAAGGAGCGACGCCGTCGCGACTACGAAGACGGGGGCGATCATGACCGATCGGACCCACGGTTCCGTCATCGGGCGCTCCCCCACGCCCGGATCTGCGTGTAGGCGAAGAGGACCCTATCCCCGGCCCCTCGCCGATCGAACGGGAAGACGGGGATCCCCTCGGATCGCACGGTCGCGAGGACGCCGTGGAACCGACGTCGCTCCTCGTCGCGCGCCCACGCCATCGGCCGGCCGGAGCCGTCGGTCGTAGGGTCCGGGTAGAACGCCGAGCGGTCGGGGAGGAAGATGTACGGCCGGTGACCGTGCGCCCGCAGGCTCGCGTACGCACGCCCGAGCCCATCGAGGGAGGGTTCGGAGGCCGTGAAGACGAACACGTGGGTCCGGTACCGCAGGCGTCGGGTCACTTCGGCCAAGAGCGCCGGTAGCGGGCACGAGCCCGGTCGGTGGGCCGCGAGCGCGAGGTTGTCGATGATCCGACGCAGATGGGCCGGACTTCGGCCTGGGGGGACGTACTGGAACACGCCGTCGGCGAACGTGAGGAGCCCGATCCGGTCCTCGCCGCCGCGGCCGATGAGATGCGTCAGGAGCGCGGCGGCCTCGACGCTGACGTCGAGGGCGTTGCGCCCCCAACGGCCCGCGTCCATCGCGGTCGTGAGGTCGAGGGCGAGGAGGAACTCCTGCCGGCTCTCCTGGTCGAACTCGCGGACGACCATGTTCGTCATCGTCGAGCGCTTCCACGCCACGTGGCGGATGTCGTCCGACGGCTGGTAGGGTCGGAGCGCACGGAACTCGGTGCCGTAGCCGCGACGACGGATCGAGAGCCCCGACTGGAACCGCGTGAAGAGGGCGAGCCCGAGCGATCCCAGGCGCCCCGCGATGTTCGGGGGGACGACCATGAGAGGTCGCTCGGTCCGGATCGTCGTCGCGCGGTAGCAGAACCCGAACGCGTCCCGCGCCACGACGACGGTGGGTCCCTGCTGGTAGGCGCCGCGGACCCGCGGGCGCGTCGTGTAGCTCAGCCGGACCGTGCTCCCCGGCGCGATCCAGGTGCGCACACCGGTGGCGCCTTTCACCACGTCGAACGCCTCCGGAACGACGTCGTATATCTCCGCCTGGAATCCGGGCCCCTTCGGATAGATCAGCTCGACCGATGTGGCGAGGTCGCCGTCCGTGGGAAGCCGCCGTGGACCGGCCGAACGAGCAGAGCGGAACCGTTCGGGACCGAAGTCGCGGAAGCGCCACTCGAAGACGAGCATCTCGGTGAGCACGAACGCGCTCATCGCGACCGCGACGAGCTCGAGGACCGGGTTGAGCGCGTAGAGCCCGATCAGGAGCGCGCCGAGGGCGGCGGCGATACCCTCCCAGCCCCGGCGCGCGATCACGGGTCGAGCCTCCGGCGAGATGGGGTCCGGCCGTCGCTCACCGGGGGACGGTCGACTTCGAGAGGCCGTCGCCGACGATCTCGCGGAGCACCAGTTCGAGGCCGCTCCGGCCCGCGGTGTACTGCTGGGTGATGACCTCGGGGTGCAGAAGCAGCCGGTGGTTCAGGATCCAGAACGCGAGCGACTTCACGTCCTCCGGGGTCACAAAATCCCGTCCGTCGAGGAGGGCGGATGCCTTCGCGGCGCGAACGAACTGGACCCCCGCCCTCGGCGACGCCCCGATGAGGACCCGAGGATCGGTGCGCGTCCATCGGATGACCGACGCGACGTACTTGAGCACGTCCTCGCCGATCTTCAGCTGGAGCGCGCGGTCGCGCTGCTTCAGCAGCATGTCCGCTGTGAGCGGAGATGCCGCCGGGACCTCCGGCAATTGGGAGCCGTGCGTGCGGAGGATCTCGACCTCGGCGGCTTCGGTAGGGTACCCCAGGATGACGCGGAAGAGGAGCCGGTCGAGCTCGGCCTCGGGCAGTGGGTAGGTGCCTTCCTGCTCGACGGGGTTCTCCGTCGCGATCACGAGGAAGGGCCGGGGCAGCGGGTACGTCGTGCCGTCGACCGTCACCTGCCGCTCCTGCATCGCCTCGAGGAGCGCCGACTGGACCTTCGGGGGTGCCCGGTTGATCTCGTCGGCGAGGACGACGTTCGCGAAGACGGGTCCCTTCCGGAACTCGTACGACTGCGTCGACGGGCTCAGGACGACGTTGCCGACGATGTCCGATGGCAGCATGTCGGGCGTGAACTGTATCCGCTTGAAGGAGAGGGCGAGCGTCGAGGCGAACCGCCGGACGAGGAACGTCTTGGCGAGCCCGGGAACCCCTTCGAGGAGCACGTGGCCCTCGGAGACGAGGGCGATCGCGAGGAGTCGGACGACGGACTCCATCCCGATGACCTCCTCGCCGACCGACTTCTGCAGCGCGGCGAGCATCGCGACGGCGGACTGGTCCGCGCTCCGGGCGACGGGGGCCATAGGGGGCTCGTTCGTCCTCGTCGGCACCGGTTTCGCGGCAGCGTTCACTTCGTTCCCTCCAAGGTTCGGATCCACAGGGCGGCCCCGTCGACCGCGTCATCGACGCGCGCCAGGTACTGGACCCGGTCCACGTCGCGCGACAGCCAGAATCGCCATCGGATGAAGAAGCGCCCCTCCCGCTCGATCGACTCCGCATGGACGCGCGTGAGCCGGCGCAGGGCGCGCCGCAGGTCCGGCGCCTCGGGGATCTGGGCCCGATCCGCGCCCGCCTCGGTCCACGGCAATTCGTAGACCGACGTGCCGCGACGGGTCCGGACGGTCTCGTCCAGCTTCGCGGCGGCCGCGGAGATCACGCGCGAGTACTGCCCGTCCATCAGGGCGTAGTACATCTGCGATGGAAGGTCGGTCTCGGGCTCGAACCACGATCGCCGGAGGGGTCCCAATCGGCGTTCCCCCAACGGCGGGGACCACAGGACCCACGCGGCGGCGGCGCCGAGCGCAACTACGAGCGGGAGCCCGTACGTCGGCTCGAGGACGACCGCGCGGAAGATGCCGATCACGGGGTCGAGGATCACGGCTTCTCCGGCGGGGGAGCGGGCGCGGCGGTCGCCGCGGCGGTGGCCGGGACCTCGGCGAGGTAGAGGCCCCACATCTTCGGGTGTCCGTAGATGCTCTGGAGGATCGGCTCGGGCGACCGGGTCGGCTCCGCGTCGGCGTTGCCGTACCGGACCGGCTCGTAGAGCTTCAGGAGCTGGATGAGGAAGTCCGGTATCGATCCCATCTCGGTCGAGACCCCGCGCTCGAGGATGTCCTCGTGGGTCCAGTCCGGGGGGAAGCGGGCGCCGAAGGCGCGCTCGAGATCGACCAGGACCGCATCGTAGGCGTACTGGATCGCCCCGCGCCGGTCCCCGTTCCCCCAGCGGCGCTTCGTCTCGGTGAGGACGGGAACCTCCACCGGGCGACGGGTCTCGAGCACCAGCGGCCGTGGGTGGAGGAGGCGGTGCACGACGGCCGCGAGGACCTCGCGAGGCGTCGACCTCGCCGTGACGAGCGGTGGGGCCGCGTTCAAGGGCGCGGCGAAGGTCGGGCCGTCTTTAACGTTCGCAGAGGGGCCGATCGGTCCCCGGCCGACGGCCTCGCTCAGGTCGGCGCCTCCGCACGTCGGCGAACGTAGAGCGCGTAGACGATCCCCGCGAGGACGAGCAACGTCGGGGCGAGGATGATCGCATCGAGCGCGGCCCCGCTCGAGGGGAGGAGTCGGAACGGTCCCGTCGTTCCGTTGGTCGCCGTGACGCAGTGGTCGCCGCAACCGGGGAGCGGGGTGAGGTTCAGAAAGACGCGCTGGGAGATCGCGCGGTAGGTGAGATCGACGGCCGTGGCGTTCGGACGGTATCCCGACGCCGACCCGGCGACGGCGTACCACCCTGGAGGAAGGATGTCCGTGAAGTTCGCCCAACCGCTCGCCGACGTGTTCTCTACGGGCAGGTACCCTACCTGGACGGCGCCGAGTTCGATCGGTTGGTGGGTGGAGGCGTCGACGAGGCGCACGCTCAGGTCGGCCCCGCGCCGTAACGTGAGGTTGATCGGCACGACCGTGGGCGTGACCCAGTGGTGGAAGACCGGCAGGCGCGTCGAGTTGCTGAGGAAGCTGATCGAGGCGGCCGAGACCGAGTAGTTCGCCTGCGGGAGGGTAATGTTGAACCAGCCTCCCGGCCCGGTGACGTAGTTGATCGGACCGCCGAAAGTGTAGGCGCCGACCGGATTGATCACACCGGCGGCGTTGATGATCCCGACCCCGTCGGGGTACTCCATCACGTGGACGTCGAACGCCCCGTACGCGAGCAGCGTGATCGTGGCGGTGACGAGCCCCGTGTAGGGGATGTTCACCGTGGCGGAACCGTTCGAGAACTCCGGCTTGTTGGCGAGGAAGGTATTCGGACCGAGAGGGCCCGCGAACCCGGTGATGTTCAGCCAGCCGTACCCGCTCGTGTTGCCGAGAGGAAGGCTCGGGGCGAGAGAGATCGACGCCCCGTCGATCGGCGCGGTCACGTTGGGGTACCTCACCCCCTGGACGAAGAGGTGCACCGATGGGAGCGGGTCCATTCGGATGACGAGATACTCGCTCCCCGGCAGCGAGAGGTTGACGAACGTCGAATTGGTGTGGTAGTAACCCGAGAGCGCCATGACCCGTGCAGTTTCGTTCGGGAGCGCGGAGAAGTTGACGGTGCCCGTCGGGCCCGCGACCTTGTTCAGCGTCCCGCAGATCCCGGCCACCTGCACGGTCGCGCCCGGGATCGGCAGCTGGTTCGAGTTGTCGAGGACCGTCACGTTGAGGAACGTGGTGGGCGTGCAATTGGCTGGGGGACCACCGCCGCCGCCGACCTGGTCCCCGCCCCAGTTATCGCAGCCGTTCCCATAGTCCGGGTTCTGGTCCAGGAACCAGCCGTCGGGGGGCGGAAAGTCGAGCGCGGTGCTGCCGCCCAGTAGGAGCACGCCGGGGCACCCGTTCGCCATGAGGAAGCTCGCGGCGGACCCGAAACGCGCGCTCGGGCCCTCGGTGAAGCTCGCCATCAGGTCCCAGGTGTGCGTCGCCGAGGTGTAGACGAACGTGTCGTTGAACGGCGCGTACGCGTTGCCGCCCCACTGGAAGCCGCCGGTGATGAACGTGAGGTTCCAGAGGGTCAAGTACGCCGAGGACGCCGCGCCGCGGGGCGCGGGGATCTCGCCGTGGACGACCTCGTGCGTCCAGGTACCGCCGGGCCGGTAGGAATAGAGCGCGTTCGAGCAAAAGGCAGCGCAGCCTCCGAAGAGGAGGTACGCGCCGGAGGGCGGGTCGAAGACCATCGACGAGCCGAACATCGGCCGCGGCGCGAACGCCGGCGATTGCCGGGTCCAGTTGAAGTCGGTGAGGTTGAGCGTCCAGGTGTCGTTCCAGATGACCGACGCGCCCGCCCCGCCGACGGTGTAGAACGGATCCCAGCCGCCCTCGAGCACCGCAAGATTGCTGGACATGTCCGAGGCCATCGCGGCGCTCTCACGCGGCGGGGGTGCGATCGGGCCCGTCACGTTCGTCCACGTTCCGTTGGGAAAGTCGTAGACCCACGTCTCGTTGTCCGACGCGCCGGTGCTCAGGTTGACGGTCCCGCCGAAGAGCACCGCCTTTCCTCCGCCGTCGACCGTGACGAACGAGGCGTTGGCCCTCGGCGACGGTCCCGGGGGTTGGGGAGCGACAGTCCATACGGCCGTCGTCTCATTGACGGTGATCGTGAGGTTCGTGAGCGCGCTCGGTCCTTCCCCCCCAAAGAGGACGACGGTCCCGTAGAGGTCGCTCGTGACCATCACCGCGCCCTCCCCGGCGATATCGACGATCGGGAAGGACGGAGGCAGGACGAACGGTTGGGGATCCCAATCGTAGGCCGCTGTGATCTGCGGCGAGACCGACGCGATGGGGGACGCGACCGGTGAGAAAGCCGGCGCGGCGAGCGATGACGGCAGAAACGTCGCAGCGAGCGAGGCGATCGGTGCCGCCGTGTTCCCAGGCGCGGTCGCGGTCGACGCGAGTCCCGGCGTCGGGACTAGGAGAACAGCGAGGACGAGGAGCACGAGCCCGATGCGCACGCCACCTCGGAAGGCTGTGCGAACGTCGGAGCGCCGCGACATGGGGCTCGGCGCAGGTCCGAGTCGCGCCATAACGCTGCCGGCCCGGCCGGAGGACTGGGAGGAGGATGAGCCGGTACGGTGACGGCGGTGTGTACGGCGCGGAAAGAACGTCACGCTGGGCTCCGAAGGGACCGGACGCGGTAACCCCGCTACTTGAGCTTGGGGCCTGGATTCATCGCTCGGGAACGGGGGCCGGATGTCCTCGCCGAGGGGACGGAACTACGCGGGAAACCAACCCGCGCCCCAATCGGCCCTGGGCTCGATCGCGGAATCGGTCCCGAGAAGCTCTGTCCAGCCTTTCCGCTCCGCGCGCGGCGCCCGGAGGAAGGCGCGCGTCTTCGTCCGATGGCACGGGCGGCAGACGGTCTGAAGATTGAGGTAGTCGAGCGAGGCCCCGCCACGCGCCACCTCGACGATGTGGTCAACCTCGAGGCTCCTCGCCCGCATGCGGCGTCGGCAGATCTGGCACGTGTACCGATCGCGGAACATCACGAACGACCGGGCCGCATCCCAGAAGAACCGGCCCCGGAAGCTCCACTGGCAGCGGCGCGAGCAGTACGGGCTACGTCGATCCGGGAGCACCCGCCGGCACTCCACGCACCTCCGCGACAGCTGCGCTGCGCGCTTGCGGTGGGCTCCTTCCGTGAACCAGGCCCGGGAGTCCCGGAGCAGTCGTCCTCGAACGATCAGGGGCGGAGGGAGGGACGCGCCGGCCATCGCTTCGTCTTGGAGCCCGGCGCGCCACCGAAAAAACCCTCGGTCGCACTCGAATCGCTATCGGAGGGCAGGGGCTGTCGATCACTGCGGTCCTCAGCTCGCGGTGCCAGGGCGTGATCGACCGGGCCGGGTCATTCCTGGGTGACGAGCCCGGGATCCGAATCCACCAGCCTCCGGCTCGATTCGAAAACCTCGCTATCAGAGCACTCATACAGACGAACAGCTTGACCGGTCGCGGCTCGAACCGAAGGGCCGTGCCCCATCATGCACGTCGCGCGCATCGCCTCTGACCCCTGGCGGCGGCGACTCTTGATCGCGGGAGTCGCGTTGCTGGTCGGCAGTCCCATCGGGGCGGTGGGCCTGAGCCTGCTCGGACCGGGGCTTCGGCTCGCTGAGAACCCGGCGGGTCCGTTCGTTGACGTCGGCAGCTACCACTATCAGGACATGAACTACGAATCGTACCAGTATCCCCTCGGGTTCGATTTCGTACCCCCGCTCGACGAGTACGTTTCGGTGGGTCAGTCGGGTCTCATCCTGCTGTTCTCGCCGTCCGGTCCCTCGGCGGTTCGTGCGGTGGCGACCGGCTGCCCGCAGTTCATCCAGACCTCCTACTACCCCGGGGACGGCACGGATCTCTACTGGAATTGCCAGACGGGAAACGGCTCCGAGATCTCGGTGTTCGACCTCGGGTCGTCACGGTTCGTCGAGAACATTACGATCGGGAGCGCGTCGGAACAGTTCCACTACGCCCTCGACCGCGTTCACGGCGTCCTCTACTGCGCCGGAGCCGATTCGCACCTGCGAAGCGTCGATCTGGGGACAGCGCACCTCGTTGCGGATGTTTCCCTGGCCGGGGGCATCGGCGGTCCCCCCATGTGGTTCGACGCTGCACGAGAACGGCTGTGGGTCGGCGATTTCCTGAATCAATCGCTGCGAGTCGTCGATCCCCTCACCGGCTCGATATCGCACGTGGTCCCGCTGTCAGGGAACGCGACGGCGTTGACCGGCGACCCGGGAAGCGATCGCCTCTACGCGTCCGTCTACGATCGGGGAACCGGGAGGACGGGAACCAATGTACTCGACGCCGCCTCGGGAGCGGGCGTGGGCTGGATCGGGGTCGCGGGAGCACAGCCGATGATCATCGACACGCGCCATGGGGAGGGGTACGTCGGGGAGGGCGGACGCCTATGGGTTGCAGATCTCCCGACGAACGCGCTCCTCGACTCCAACGTGACCTTCCCAGGAGACGGGACGGTACGCATCGCCTATGACTCGGCCTCGGACACGATCGCGGGCCTCATGCCGATGGATGGGTACGGTATCCGAGTGGCGTATTCCGCCGCGGATCGAGGATACACCTCGGCACCTGCGTTCTCGGCTGTTCCCCTCGTCGGTACGGCGTTCCCCACCTACGTCGGCATCGGCGGATTTGTCGCCGGCATGGCCGTCCTCGTACGGCGTGGGTTGCTCCCGGAGGACGACCCTTGGTCACGACGAGAGGCGTACGAGCGGATGGACTAGACCCAAGGGGAACCCTTCGGTCGACGGACGCCTCGAATCCTGCGAATGCGGCGTTGCTGTCCGATCTCGCGAGGCCGTGTCGCCCGATCCGTGGTCGTCATCTCCTGCGCGAGGTCGCGCGTCGCACGATTCCCCTCTCCTCGATCACGCGCCACGGTGTGCCAGGTCCCGGGCGCTCGAACGCGTTCCATCGGAACGATCCCCCCCGCATCTCCGAGAATACCCATCGCTCGGTGCGCGTATCGCGGTTCGCCTCCTCGAGGGGGATGCGAGTACCGACGCGCCGGCCATCGATTCGCCTTGGGGCCGGTTGCGCAATCTAGGAGACCCTCGGTCGCACGCGATGCCGCGGACGAGTCAGGTCGTGTCCGGCTCTCGCGCCGTGGGGGGACTCCTGCGCCGCGGCTACTCGCGGGGTGCCCACAGAACGGTGAGCATCGCTTCCCAATCGCCCGGGTGGTCCTCGGGATCGCAGAGGTAGATGTCGCCCGGAGGCCCGACTCCGCCGTGCCCCAACACGGTCTCCAGCTTCTCGCCGAACAGTTCCCAGGCCGCGCCCATTCCGTCATGGGAGCCTCGGAAGATCCACCATGCGATGGGTCCCACGACGTGGAGTCCGGCGGGGAGTTCGCCGAGTTGAATCTCACCGTTGGCCATCGGCTCGAGCAGCTTGTTCTACTTTTCACAGGCGCGCACTCGTCCCATCTCCATCGGGAGTCAGGGCGCTCGTCCTCAAACGAATGCCGCCGGGAAGCGAGGCCGTGAAGAGTCGGCTCCTTTCTTCGACCCGGCCCGTGGCGCGTCGATCTACGTCGGGCAGATCCCGACCACCGGCGTTCAGAGCCTGACGACATGATGGATCCCGAGGTCGAGGGAGAACGGGATCCACCGTCTGGATGGCGCGAGGACGAAACCGCGCCGCGATCGGCGCCGATGTTGACCCGACGTAACGCGAACCGGGCGGCCCGCATCCTCGGGAACCCGGTGAAGGGTCGCGACCCGCCTGAGCTGTGGGGAGTTTCCCTGACCGCTACGGGATGCTGACGCTGGCCGATCCCAGGGAGGGACACCCATTCTGAAACGTTCCCGTCTGGGTCACCGCCAGGGTGTCTCCCGAGAGGGAACCCGGCGTCGCGAACAGACTGAGCGTCATCCCGGAGCTGAGGAGAGCGGTTCCCCCCCGGACCAGGTCCCGGCGGTCGCACCGGTGAGTTCGTAGGCGTCTGCCCATAGACCGTGGACGTCGTAGGCGTTGAACGTCCAACCCGAGCCGGGGTCGACGACGCTCCCGGAAGACGTCTGGACCTGGAAGAGGAGGTTGTTGAAGTGCAGCCCGCCGCCGGCCGCCTGGACCGAAAAGTTGTACCAGTGGTCGGCCCCGACGCTCTCCTCGGTCGGCGTGGCGATCGCCAGCGCGGTCCCGATCGGAATCGATCCGGGGGCGGAATGGGGGTAGCAGTCGACCGGCTGCGGGCCAGATGCTACGGCCCACTCGGCCGTCGCGGCGACCGCAACGCCGAGCACGATGGCGATCGCAGTCAGCCACTCCTCTCGGGCCGCCATCCCGGCTGGAATGCGTTTACGGCGGAATCAACCTTCTGCTCCATGCGGCCGTTCAGAGTTCTGACGAACCGACGGCGAGAAGGAGGGAACGCGACGACGGGGCGCACGCTGCGCGAATCCGGGAGTCGGCAGCGGAACTCCTCTCGGAGCGACCTGATTAGGCCACGTGGATTCTCGGCGGCGTGCCGTTCCCGCTCGGGGAGTGGATCGACCGCCACGCGGGCGTGCCGCACGATCTTGCCCAGAGCGGGCTCAAAGGAACGCTCCGAACTCTCACGAAGGCGCTGCGACGGCCCGAAGACCCCGATTCGGAGGCGCTCCGTTCGGAGCTGGCGCGCAACCTCCACGTCCGGCCGAACCGTGTCTTCCCCACCCACGGGGCGACGGAAGGGGACACGCTCGGCCTCGTCTTCCTCGCCCGATACCTATCCGGGAAGAACCGACGACTAGTCACCTACGCCGTTCCCGTGCCGGAGTATCCGCCGCTTTCCGCGATCGCGGAGTGGGCGGGAATGCGTCGCGCTCGGCGAGGCGCTGTCCCCGATATCGCGCTCTGCTCGAGCCCGAACAACCCTACCGGCATCGGTCCCGGCCGTGGCGATGGGTTCGGGGAGGCTCTCAGTGAGGCGAGGGCCATCCTCGTCGACGAGACGTTCCGTGAGTTCACGACCGCGCGCTCTCTCGCCGCCGGTTCCGACCCGCGGATCTGGACGACGGGGACCTTCACGAAGGTCTACGGGGCGGATCACATCCGGGTCGGATTGGTCGTCGCGCCGCAGAACGCGGCCGATGCATTTGCCGAATACCACGGAGTGACCACGGACGAGATCCCGCCCGCGTCCGTCGCCGCGGCCCGGGCGATCCTCCGGGACCGGGAAGCGATCCTCGCGGAGTCCCGCACCCGCCTCGAGCGCAACCTGACGACGTTGCGACGCGCCATCGATGGCGTCCCGAGGTTGCGCGCTCCGGTCTACTTCGATCGGGGGAGCGGAGGCCTCGATGGCGACGGGCTTGCCCGTGCAGCGGCTCGCTCAGGAGTGCTGGTCTGTCCGGGCACCTTCTTCGGCGACCCCTCTGGGGTTCGGATCTGCCTCACGCAGACCTCGTTCCCCGACGATCTCGCCGCCTACCAGGCGGTCCGCGAGAAGTGGATCGGGCGCCCGGGGCCTAGGGCCAGCCGTTCGAGGACCCGTCCAACGCCTGGTCGATCCCGCGGTGGACGGTAGGTCGCCGGTTCATTGGGACGATCCGGCCGGGGCCGGGCGGCCCCGCGCGTTCTCGAAGGAACGAGCTCGCGAAGCGTTTTGCCCGCTCGGGGTCGGCGTTCTGCGCGAGGAGGAAACCGCGCGCGAGCTCCGTGAGCACCGCACGGGCCGGAACGATCTCGCCGAGGGGACGATTGTCCGAGGGGGTCTCGCGCCGCAGGGGGCGCTCCTCGGGACTCATGACGAGTGACTCGACCTTCAGGCCCAGCATAAAGCCCGTCCGTCCATTGGATATCGGGGTGCCACAGGCGCGCCGACCTGCGAAGCCTTTTGGTCGCCGTCGGAGTACCCGACCGAGCACTCCTATGAGCCAGAGCAGCCGCCGCCCCAACGCCGCGCTCCCGACCGAGCCCGCTCGCAAGAGCCAGGCGCGTGGCGTGCAGATCCGGGTTCCGATACCGGGACCCAAGGCCCAGAAGATCGTCGAGGCCGACGGCCGCCTCTTGATGACGAGCACCAAGACGTCGCCGGTCGCCGCGGAGAGCGCCCTCGGCGTCTGGATCCAGGACGTCGACGGCAACCGGATACTCGACTTCACGTCGGGAGTGGGCGTCCTCAACGTCGGCCACTGCCACCCGTCCGTCGTGAAGGCGGTCCAGCAGCAGGCCGCCAAGCTCTCGCACTTCGCCGGGACCGATTTCTACTACGAGAACCAGACCCAGCTCGCCGAGAAGCTGACGAAGATCACCCCGGGGGATCACCCCAAGAAGGTCTTCTTCACGAACTCCGGCACCGAGAGCGTCGAGGCGGCCCTCAAGATGGCGCGATGGAACCGCCGACGTCCGATCACGATCGGCCTCCTGGGCGCGTTCCACGGACGCACGATGGGAGCGCTCACGATGACGACCTCCAAGATCGCCCAGCGCGGCCGCTTCGAGGCGTTCGCCGGAGGCGGGCACCACATCCCCGCGCCCAACTGCTTCCGTTGCCCCTACAAGCTCGAGTACCCGAGCTGCGACCTGTACTGCGCCAAGATTCTGAAAGAGCTCTACTTCGAGACGTCGATCCCTCCGGACGACGTCGCCGCGTTCATTGCGGAACCGGTGATGGGCGAGGGGGGCTACATCGTCCCGCCGAAGGGCTGGCACCAGGCGATCAAGTCGATCCTCGACGAGCACGAGATCCTGTTCATCGACGACGAGGTCCAGGCCGGCATCGGCCGGACGGGACGGTGGTACGCGATCGAGCACCACGGCGTCGTCCCGGACATCCTCACGACGGCGAAGGCGCTCGGCGGTGGCCTCCCGATCGGCGCGATCGTATTCCGGAAGGATCTCGACTACACCTACTCCGGTGCCCATTCGAACACCTTCGGGGGCAACGTCGTAGCCGTCGCGAGCGCGCTCGCCACGCTCGACGTCGTCGAGCGGGAGAAGCTCCTCGAGAACGCCCGTGTCCAGGGCGCGCATCTCACCAGCCGGTTGCGCGAGCTCCAGGCCAAGCACGAGGTGATCGGGGACGTCCGTGGCCTCGGGCTCATGGTCGCCGCCGAGTTCGTCCGGAGCCGGGAAGACAAGACGCCGAACGTGAAGCTCAAGGACCGCATCGTGGAGGAGGCGTACAAGCGCGGCCTCCTTCTCCTGCCGTGCGGCAAGTCGTCGATCCGGTTCATACCGCCCCTCGTGATCCAGCACGACGAGATCGACGAAGGGGTCGAGATCCTCGACGCTGCGATCACGGCCGCGCGCCGGATGGGATGAAGGCCGGTCTCCTCCGGCCTTCCGGTGCCCTCGAGCTCGCCGAGGTCCCCCGACCCACGGCCGGACCGGGCGAGATCGTCGTCCGGCTCGCGGCCTGCGGCGTCTGCGGCACCGATCTCGAGAGGCTGCGCGGCAACTACCAGTCCGCCGGGAAGCTCGGTCACGAGCCCGTCGGTATCGTCGACGCGATCGGCGCGGGCGTCACCTCCTCGCGGGTCGGCGACCGCGTCTTCGTCCACCACCACGTTCCGTGCTACGCGTGCGCGGTCTGCCAGCGCGGCGACCACACGTTCTGCCCGAGCTACTCGAAGAGCAACATCGATCCGGGCGGGTTCGCCGAGTGGTTCCGTGTCCCGGAGGAGAACGTCCGGAAGGGTGCGGTGCTGCGACTGGGAGGCTCGGTCAGCTGGGACGAAGGAGCCCTGCTCGAACCGGCGGGCTGCGCGCTCACGGCGCTCCGTCGGGTCGGCTTCCATGCCGGCGACTCGGTCTTCGTGGTAGGCCTCGGACCCGTCGGGCTCCTCTACGCCCGGCTCGCGCACGCCCTCGGCGCCGGCTGGATCGGCGGCGCGGAGCTCTCCCCGCTCCGCCGGGAAGCAGCCGAACGGGGCGGGATCGATCTCGCCCTCGACCCGCGAGCCCCGGAGGAGCTCCGCACGAAGATCCGCGAAGCGACGGAGGGTCGCGGCGTCGACCTCGCCGTCGTGGCGACGGGTGCGCCCGCGGCCGTCGAGCTCGCCGCGTCGCTCCCCCGCCGCGGGGGGACGCTCAACCTGTTCGGCCTTCCGGAGGCGGGAAGCCACCTGGAGGCCGATCTCCAGGAGATCTACCTGCGGGGCGTGCGCGTCGTGCCGACGTACGCGACCACGGAACGGGATCTCTCCGACGTCCACGCGCTGCTCACGTCCGGCCGTCTCGCGATCCGGGACCTGGTAACGCACCGGATCCCCATCGAACGCATCGCAGACGCGTTCGAAGCGGCCCGGCACCCGGAGAGCTCGCTGAAGGTCCTCGTGACCGGCCCGGCGCTGGCCGACCCGGGCTAAGCGCCCGCGCGGGCGCCGAGCACGACCCCTTCGATCGTCCGGCCGGGGTCCACGACGATACCGGGGCCGAGGATCGAGCGGTGGATCGACGCGCCGGCGCCGACCTGGACCCGGTCCATCAGTACCGCGTCCTCGATGTGGGCCCCCGCTTCTACGCGCACGTCTTCACCGAGCGTCACGTACGGTCCGAACGACGCGCCGTGCGCCTCGACCGACGCTGCGGCCGCCACGGGTCCGCGACCAAGCGCTCCCTTCGGAAGCGCTCCTTTCCCCCCTCGACCCGCATCGAAGAGAAGTCGCTGGGCGCGCAGGAGCCGCGCGGGCGTGCCGGCGTCCTCCCAGAATCCGCGGGATTTGAAGCCGTAGATCCGGTGCGGGAGCAGGAGCGGGACGATCTCGGTCTCGAAGCTCACCGGTCGGCCGCGGGGAATCCGGTCGAGGACCTCGCGTCGCCAGACCTGCAGGCCCGCGTTGATCCACCGCGACGGCGCCTCCGCGCGCTTCGGCTTCTCGACGAACCGTTCGATCCGATCCTCCCCGTCCAGTGCCGCAACACCGTACGGCTCTGGGTCCTCGACCTCCGCGAGCGTCATCACGCCCACCCCGCCCTTCGCGCGGTGGAACTCGAGGAGCGCCGGAACGTCGATGTCGGCGATGACATCGGAATTGAGCAATAGGAACGGGTCGGACATCCCGTCGCCGGCGTTGCGCATCCCGCCTCCCGTCCCGAGCGGTTCGGACTCCGGGACGCACCGGACGGGGAGGGGGGGCGGGTGCTCCTCGAGGAATCGCTGGACGACGTGCGCCTTGTAGCCGCTGGCGAGCACGACCTGCTCGGTATCCGGGGGGAGAAGGTCGAGAACGTGGTAGAGCATCGGCTTCCCTGCGATGGGGATCAGCTGCTTCGGGATCTCGTAGGTGATCGGGCGGAGGCGGGTCCCGAACCCGCCGACGAGGACGAGGGCTTTCAAAGGACGCTCCGCACTCGGAGGCGCCACCGTCGGGGCGCCCATAATGGCTCGCGTCGAGTGGCGACTACAGACCGCGCGGGGTCGTCCCGTGCTCGGTGGCGAAGGCGTACCCCTTCTCGACGAACTTCTTCACGAGGGCGGCAGGCCGCCCCCAGAGCGTGAGGCCCCCGGCACGTCCGGAGCCCTTCCCGATCCCGACCGCCACGATGACACCCCGTTCCCGGTAGACGAAGGGCCGTAGGGGTCGGCCGAGTCCGCGGGCGACGAGGTTCGCCGCAGCGATCGGGGCCTCGGCCAATGCCGCCTGCGCCGTGGCGGGCGCGATGACGCCGGTCGTCGGGTCCTGGAACTCGGCGACGTCGCCGACGGCGAATATTCCAGGGTATCCCGGGAGCTCGAGATGGGCGTCGACCTTGAGCCGCCCGCTGTGGCCGTGCTCGGCGGGAAGCGTTCGGATGACCCCGGGGGCCTGGACGCCGGCGCACCAGACCGAGAGGTCGAACGGGATCCGCTCGCCGTCCTCGAGCACGACGTGGGTCTCCTCGACCTTCGTCACGTTTCGGTGCTCGACGAGCTGTACCTTCGCCCGGGCGAGAAGCGTGCGCGCGTGCTCGATCACGGGGTCCGGGAGACCGGCGAGGAAGGGGACGGAGCCTGTGACGATCGTCACGCGGGGCTTCTTCACGCCCGGCGCCGCGATCTTCTGCCACGGAGCGGTGGCGATCTCCGCGGCGAGCTCGGTGCCCGTCGAGCCGCCGCCGATCACGACTACGCGGAGCGGCTCCGCCTTGGGCTCGCCCGCGCGCAGGGCGAGCGTGTCCTTGAGGGTCAGGGCGAGCCGTCGTGCGCCGGTGAACCCGTAGACCAGGTGCGGGATCTCCTTGGCCCCCGGCACCCCGTAGAAGGCGGGGACGCTGCCGAGGCAGAGCGCGAGCGCGCCGAAGCGCTGGATGTGGCCCCCGATGCTGACGGTGCGGGCCTCGAGGTCGATCGCTTCGACGAACCCCTCCCGGTACGTCACCTGTTCACCGTTCAGCGCGGTCGAGATGGGCACGAGCCAGCGCCCAGCATCCGGGCCCGACTGGGCGAGCTCGTCGATCTCGTAGAGCTCGGTGCGGAGGACATGGACGGGGTGCCGGTCGACGAGGACCACCGGTAGCTTTCCCCGAGAGCGGCGACTGGTCTCCTGTGCGACCCGAAGACCCGCATAGCCGGCCCCCAGAACGAGGATCGGGGTCTCCGCGGTCACCGTGATCTCGCTCACGCCGGGTCCGGGAAGGAGAAGCGGGAGGATGACGTTTCGGGACTCCGGGGAACGGTCCAAGGGAGACCCGGCCGGAGAGGCCCGACGGCTCGGTCGCCCGATTCGGGCGCATCGATGGCCCTAGGTCGCTGTCGCTCCGGCGTTCTGATCCCGCGGCTAAATACGGTGGTGCTTCTGATGTTCCCCGCGATACGAGACGCGACGGGGCGGACGAATGGCGCAGATCCGGTACATCGTCCACAACGTCGAGGAGGCCGTGACGTTCTACTCGAAATCGCTCGGTTTCCGCCTCGACCAACAGTTCGGCCCCGCGATGGCGATACTCTCTCGCGATGACCTCACCCTCTGGCTGGCGGGGCCGGCCGCATCGGCGTCGCGACCGATGCCGGACGGACGAAAGCCGGAACCCGGCGGTTGGAACCGGTTCGTGCTGGAGGCCGATGATCTCGACGGCCTGATCGCGCGCCTGCGCGAGCAGGCCGTTCGATTCCGGAGCGACGTCATCCAAGGCCCCGGCGGCCGGCAGGTCGTGCTCGAGGATCCTTCCGGTAATCCTATCGAGCTGTTCCAGCCGGCGTGAACCCACGGCTGCCATTGGCCCGAGCCGAGCGTGAGCCCCCCGGCTCCACCGCCCGGAGATCGAAACCGGACGGCGGCTATCGCTTGGTGGGGTTCGTCGGCGCCGCTCCCCGAAGCTCCGGCCCGTTCAGCTCGCTGGTGATCCGCTGGGCCAGTTGTCGGAAGCGGCTCCACGGGCTGGGACGCCCGGCGTACCGGCCCACCAGGTGGGCGTCCAGGGGCTCGAACGCGTTCCAGTCGGCGACGATGGTGTACTGGAGGAAGTCGCGCACCAGCGTGTAGTCGAGGGTGCCCGACGATACCATCTGGCCGATCAACTCGTACTGGTAGGCGTAGGACCGGCTCTCGAAATCCTCGAGGCTCTCGTCGAAGTCCTTCCAGCCGGCCGCCTCCGCCGTCGCGACGGACCGGTGCATCCTCCATCGGCGCTCCGCGAACCCGGAGGACGTGAGCTGCTCCATCATCGAGAAGGCCAGGTTCCGCCGGGCGTCGAGCCGGCTGGCCCGCAGATTGTAGGCCAGGAGGCAGACCGAGATCACCAGCGCGGAGGAGGCCGCGATGCCGACCCACGTTGCAACTTCCGACAGATTCACGGCGCGTCAGAGGCCCGGTTGTATGAAGGACTATCGACCGGATCCGGGAATTGGATCGCCGTACAGCACCGATCCGACCGAGGGGCCTGGTCCGAGCGCCGGGGGCAGTTCAGTCGCGAGGGATGGCCGGGGCCTCGGTAGTTGCCTCGCGCTTGCCCTTGCGACGCGGTCGACGACCCGATCCGGCGGTTCCGGCGGAGACGTCCGAGGGAGGCCCTTTCGCTAGCTTCGTATCGGGCGGGGACCCATCCGTCGCAGCTCCGTCCGGCTGCGTCGAGCTCTTCGCCATTCCCATCGTGAGGGAACCGAAGACCCCCATCATGGCTCCGGCCGCTGCGGCAGGATCTTTCGTGCTGACGATAAGATCGGCCGCGTCCAGGAACTTCTGCGCGAAATCGATCGCCGTTTGAAGGTCCGTGTCGCTCAGACCGCTGAGCTCACCCGGGGAAGGAGATTTCGTGCTCAGCCGACCGCTTTGCGTTCCCGACATCCGACGCCGTTCGAGCTCGGCGCGAAACTCGTCGAGCCGGCGTCGGAACTCCGCCAAGCTCGCAGTCGGGTCGGTCGCGTCACCGGCCGGGCCCGTCGATCCGTCCACGGGACGTCCAGCATCGCCGGGAATAAGGCCGTTGCCCCGGCGGTGGAAACGAGCACGCGTTCGCGGGAGGCACCTCCGGCGACCCTGCTCGTCGCCGTCCCGCGGACTCGACCCTCGACCCTCGACGTGCGTCGTGCAGAATCGGGGGGCTCACCGTTCGAGCGGCTCGTTCGGGAATCTTCTCGCGATCCAGGCAAACCAGAAGGGGAGACCGACAAAGGTCGCTCCAACGATCCCCCACCCCAGAGCGTTGGGTACGCTAGACCGGCGAAACACGAGGCCGCACACGACCGGCCAGGCGATGAGCGCGACGGCGGCGGCGACGCCGGTCCCCAGAATCCCCAGACCTCGGACCGGTTCCCAACCCGTGAGGCTCGGTCCTCCCAGTTCCTCGACGAGGTTGGACGTGGCACTCGCGACGCCCCCAACCCCGGCGATCATCCCCAACCACGTCGCCGGGCGCTCGCCCCCTCGGGGGGCGAAGCCCTCGAGCTTGCGCATCCTTAGAACGAGCGGCACGAGCGACAGCGCGAAGATCGCCCCGCACAGGTCGCTGAGGGTGCCGAAGGGCTGGGCCGCGCCGGTGACGTAGACGACGCCGAAGAACGCGAACGACGTGAACACCACCAGAGCGGCGATGCCGGCTACGGCGTACGCAATCCGCCGGTCCCAGCCATCGGTCGCCCGTCCACCCGGATTCTGTTGCACCGCCGAACGCTGCTTCCGGAACTCGGTATCGCCGGCCACTAAGGGCGCCCCACGAATCCCGACCAATCCTTCCTCCAAATAGTTGGCCATGGGACCCTATGGGAACGAAAACCGCTTCCATGGGTTCGACCGTGAGGAACGGCTTCGCGAATTCCGGGCGCCTCGTGCGTGTCGGCCCTATGCAAGAGCACGGGAGCCGGGGAACCCGGAATCAAGGCGGGAGGGATCGGAGGGCTCCCCGCAGACGTCGGTTCCCCAGGATGCTCGGCCGGAAAAGTATAGGAGGTGCCCAGAGTCGTTCGGAACATGCGCCTCAACGATCGGGTGCGCCGTTGGCTGACCGGGGCGAAGGCCGACCCGAGCGTCCGCGTCCGTTTCTGGTTGGAGGTGGACGGACGATCTCCGGAGGATCCTCGAGTACGAGCCGCGCGCAAAGAGGTCGGCAGGGTCGGATGGGCCGCGTCGTTGCTGAAACACCAATGGCCGGACGGACACTGGGTCACGCCAGGGCCTCAAGGCCCCGAACCGTGGCAAAGGGGGCTCGAGATGTTCCGGCCGGAATTCATGTCGACCTTCAGCCTCGCCATCATCCTCGCCGATCTGGGAGCGACCAAGAAGGATCCACGGATCCGCCGCACGGCTGAGCTCTTGATGGACCGCTTCGGTCCGGGAGACCTGAGCGGAGCGACCGGGGAGGTCTGCGTCACCGGCAACTCCGTGCGGACCCTGATCCGGTTCGGGTACCTGGACCACCCCGTCGTGCAGAGGTCGATCGGCTGGATCGTGCGAAATCAGAAGTCGGATGGCGGCTGGCACTGCTTCCCCTCCCGAACCGGGACGTTGGACGGTTGGGAGGCGTTGGCTGCGCTCGCCGAGATTCCCGAGGAAAGTCGCGACGAGGGCGTGCGTCGGTCCATCGCTCGCGGAGCCGATTTCTTCCTCCAACGTCATCTCATGGACGAAGGCAGGACCCGGTACCAACCCTGGTTCCGTATCCACTACCCGAACCACTACTACTACGACGTGCTGGTGGGACTGAGGATCCTCACGCGGCTCGGGTACGGCCGCGATCCCCGACTGCGCCCGGCGCTACAATGGCTGCGCGGAAAGCGGAGCCGCGACGGGACCTGGTCGCTCGAGGCATCGAATCCGGACCTCGACCTCGCCAACTCCCGGTATCCGTTCGAAGGGGTTCAGTACGCTGTGATGCTCGAGCCACTGCATACGCCGAGCCAATGGGCGACGGTCGAGGCGCTCAGTGTGCTGGCGCACAGCCGTGCAAGTTGATTGGATTCGGCGGATCGGGACAGGACCCTGTCCCGCGGTGGTCGCGGGTCTCGTGCTCCCGAGGACCGGGAACTTAGCGACGCTGGAGCTCGACTGACGAGTGTCGAAGAGTAGCGACAGACCCACCGATCATGGAGGGGCGGCGGCGTCGCCGGGTCGGCGCTACGACAGCCCCAGGGCCCATGCGCCCGTCGCGGGGAGTGCGAGGAAGATGACCCCGACTACGATCAGCGTCCCCCCGACCCCCACGGAAACCGCCGTTCCGCCGCGGCCGGGGATCGACTTCTCCAGGAAAATGGCGAGCGCAATGAGCGCCATCCACGGAAGGGCCATCACCCCGACGGCGAACAGGACGACGAAGAGAAGCCAACAGCACCCCACGCAGTACGCGGCGTGGCGCCCTCCGAGGCGGATGGCTCCGCGGATCCCCGGGCGCCAGTCGACCATCAGGAACGACAGCGGCGATCGACACCCGCGAAGGCAGGCCTGCTTGAGCGGGGTGGCCTGATACACGCCGGCCAGGACGAGAACGGCCCCGGCGACCCCGACGCCTAGCGTGCCCGTTCCGATGAGCACGGGCGATCGGTCCGCCAATACAAGGTAGGCAGCGGCGACGACCGCGCCCGTCGAGGTCCAGACCGCGATGTACGTCGCCATGAACGCGAGAGATAGCGGCGCCCGCCACGAAGCCTTCCCGACCTCGCGCGAGGAGAGGGAAACGAACGTCCTCGCCATCGGGGCGGCGGCCGGGAACATCATCGCCACCATCATCACCATCCAGATCCCGAGGAAGACCGCGAACCCCGCGCCGGTCGAGACGAGCGTGACGAGCATGGCCGAGCTCATGCCCGCCCCGGTCCACAGGGAAAGCGCCCAGGCACCGGCCGCGACCAGGCCGAGGGAGGCGAGGAGTATCCACTCGGCCGGCGACCTGACGCGCGAGAGGTTCCGGGCGATCGGCGTGCGCGGGCCGTCCACGATCGCGTCTATCCGATGCAGCCCTTGTCACTGAAGCGTACGATGCAGGCGAACCCGGCGCGGTCCTCATGGACCGCCAGGAGATCCTCGTCGCGGACCCACCAGCGTCGGATCTTGGTCACGAGCCCTTCCTTCCAGGCGATCCCGTTCGGAAGCCGGATAGAGCCCTCGAACGGTGCCCCGGTGATCGGGTTCTTGATGTGTTCCGAATGCACCTCCCCGATCCCGTCGACCGTGAACCAGCTGTCGTAGCCATCGAAGTGGAAGTCGATCTTCGCCTGCCGGGTCGGATGGAAGGTCGCCCACGTCTTCGGGAAGACCTCGAAGACGCCGCCCCCGTTCTTTCCGGAAACGATCGACTCGATCGCCGCGCGCTGTTCGGCCGAGGCCAATGGATCGACGTAGAACCGTCCGACCCCTCGGCCCTCGTGGATGGCCTTCGGCCACCACGCGGCCATGGCGATGGTCACGCCATCCAGCGGCACGTTCTCGAACCGACCGGACCTGATCCGGTACGCGAGGAGGGCCTCGCAGTTCCCGTGTGTCGGCAGGCCGTTGAAATTGCACGGGCAGCCGTAATCGCAGTTGCAGCTCTGGATCAGCTCAGCCTCGAACTCCCACTTCGCCGGTTCGGCCAACGTCCTTACCCGAGTCTCCAATCGACGTCGCCACTAAAACCCCTTCGTTCGGGAGCTGGGTTCGACGGAACTCCCGCGCTCGTTCTAGGCTGTACGCGGCGGCGCGGATCCCACGTTTCCTTGGGTTCGTCGGCACGATACGGGCGAGCGCGACCCCCTAACGACTAGGGCCCTTTCCATTTGGTCCGCGAGAAGCTTCCGTACGTCCCGGCGTAGTGAAAGGCGAGGTATCCGTCGTCGACCGTCATATCCTTGATCGAGGAGACCTCGGTCCGCCCGGTCTCCCAACCGCCGGGAAGTTCGATGATCGCTCGATGGATCTTGCCGGTGGCGGGGTTCCGCATCGGCTCGAGCTCGACCTCCCCGACGCCGTCGATCTTCGCTCGACTCCGGATCGCCTTCGATTGGAAGCCGATGCGGGCCTTCCGAGGGGCCTGGAAATCGTCGAGGGTACTCGCATACACCTCGAAAGGCCCGCCGGGCGCCTTCCCCGTGATGATGTGGGCGAGAGCCGCGAACCGGTCCGGAGCGGCACGTTCGTCGATGTAGAAGGAGGCGCGCCCGTGACCTTCGTGGATCGGGCCGGGCCAGGAGTAGACGGCCGCGAAGTTGAGATTGTCGAGAACGACGGGGCCATAGTTCCCTCGGGCCACGTGGACGACGGAGACTCCTTCGCAATTGCCGTGCGTGGGCCGGGCCCCGAACTGGCAGGGACAGCCCCAGTCACAGTTGCAGCTGTCGAGATAGAGCGCCTCAATCTTCCACGGGGTCTTGGCCGGCATCGAGAGGGCCAGGAGGAGTCCTGGGGCATAAAGTTCATCCGGCTCGCTGTGTCGCGAGAACTCTACACCTCTCACCCGAGGGCGGCGCGACCTACGACGCTCGGCGGCCTGCGATCGGCCCGGCCGAGGGCCGCGGGTTCCAAGCGAACGTCGGGGTTCGGTGAGCCAGGGGAGGGATAGGATAGCACGTTGCGGTCCTGTGGAGCTCGGAACAAGGTGGTTGCCCTGGGGCTGGCACTAACCCCCAGAGACCGACTCGGCCCACGCCGGGCCGAATTCGTAGCCGCGGCAACCGGATGAGAAGCAGTTAATACAATGTGTTCTAGTAAACACATGTATGTCCGTGCGAACGGTCACTCTGGCCGAAGATGCCTACGAGGCCCTCAAGGCCCGCAAGGAGAAGGGCGAGAGCTTCAGCGACGTGGTTCGACGTCTCAGCGGGACCCATCCATCGCTGATGACCTTCGCCGGAGCCTGGAAGAACTTTCCCGCCCATCGAATGAACGAGTTCGAGGACTGGCTCTCGTGGAGCGACAAAGAATCGATCTCCGAGATGAAACCCTACGCCCGCCGGCGGAGGAGGGTCCCCCGTGGCTAGCTTGGACTCCACCTTCCTGATCGACCTTCTGCGAGGGGACCCAAGGGCGCAGAACCGGCTCCGCGAACTCGAACGGTCGAGAGAACCACGCTGCGTCACGCCGCCGGCCGCCGCCGAGGTCCTCGTCGGGGCCCACCGAGGGGAGGGGGACTTCCTGGAGGCGGCCGAGGGGTTGCTCGCCTCGCTGACCTGGCTCGAATTCGACCTCGAGGCCGCCCGAGTTGCCGGGCGGATCGGGGCCGATCTCATCGCCCGGGGCCAGCCGCTTCCCGGGCCCGACCTCTTCATCGCCGCGATAAGTCTCCGCCACGGCCAACGTCTACTGACGCGGGATCACGGGTTCGCCCGTGTCAAGGGCCTCTCGGTCGAGACCTACTAAGACCAGGGATCGTGACCACCGACCCCCCCGCCCCTCATCCCACCGCGCGATTGCGGGGGGTGGTTGCCCGCGGAAACGCACCCACGCGTCGGGTCCAGAACCGCCGGACGGTGCGATCCTCCTTCCGACTGTTACTGACCCTGAGACCTGCTGACTCCTTGACAACGGACACCTTTCTAGACGGGCGGGCCGTTTCGCTCATCTGCTCTATTCACCAGCACGGTGTCATCGGGCGTCTGTCGGAGGGTAGGTATGAATCCAAGGTCGGTTTATTCTCTGTCGGATGGTAGATCGCGCAATCGAGTTGACCGCGGTGGCCATAGCGGTTGGAGTCGCGGCGGCAGGCGCTCTCGTATGGGCAGCGATGCCGAGCTCGTCGGCGGTCGATTGCAATCCGCAGGGATCAGGAAACACCCCGCTAGGAACGGCCCTTGGTATCAGCACGCCGTCGGAAGAGTCGCTGGGACTGGACCACTGGTACAACTTCACAGTCCAGACGGGCTTCCCGAGCCTCCACCTTGGTAATCTCAACTTTCAAGTCCAGAACGGAGGGGGGGAGATCGTCGTCCCCGGCGCCGATTGGACCCTCATGGTGCGGAACGTCACAGGAGCTTGGGTAGGGACGTATTCGCTCGTGGGGACGACAGCGGGGACGTGGACCACCGGTGCGAACTTCCCAATCTACTCC
>JBGOSQ010000023.1:0-29406 GCA_041476045.1 Thermoplasmata archaeon
ACGCTGAACGTCGCCGGGGGCGGGTTCACGTGGAGGCTGAACGTCGCGAGCTCGGTGACCGGGCCCACCATGACGATGCCCTGCAGGAGGCCGGGGCCCGTGTAGCTTCCGAGACCGGTGCCGTTCCATCCGAGGAAGTCGTACCCCGTCTGGCCGACGGCGGACAGGGCGACGGACGACCCGCTGAGGACCCAGACCGACGTCGTCACGGCGTTGGGCCCGATCTGGGCCTCCGCGAACCCGCCGGCCGTCGATTGCAGCGTGAGCAGGTTCTGCGCCGCGAACACCTCGGTCTCGACCGTGGTTCCCGTCGTACAGACCGCCTTCGGCAGGTGCGACGTGGGCACGAACCGCGTGAGCTGGTTGGACGAGTAGGCGTACGGGATCGTCAGGTTGTAGTTCCCTCCCGGGGAGCTGCACGAGAGCAGGTTGTGGACCTGGAACGTCGCCTGGTTAGAGGAGTATCCCGTACCCGCCAGGAACACCGTCCACCACGTTCCCGCGGTGAGCCCGGTCTCGACGAACGTCAGGTTGAACCGGCTGCCGGGAAGCGGATAGAAGCTGGCCGTCTGGACGATCGGCCCGTTCGCGGTGATGTTCGCGATGCTCGAGAGGCCCGTGTAGCTTCCCGCGCCCGTGCCGGTCCAGCCACCGAACGCGTACCCGGAGTGGGCCGAGGCCACGTACTGGCCTGGGGCGCCGGCCGCGAGCCAGAACGAACCCGTTCCGCCGGTCACGCCGCCGCCGTTGCCGGCGAGGACGAGGACGCGGTAGGCCGGAACGTAGGTGACCAGGTACGTCGTGTCGGTCGTTACCGACCACGTGGGTCCGACGCTGCCCGGGGCGTAGCCGGCCGAGGCATTCTGGCTCACGACGGGGAACGCCCGGACGGGGAACGTGCCGGGGTGCGTCGTGACGTTGATGAACGGCGTCTGGGAGTTATACGTCGTGCCGTTGAAGGCGAAGTTCCAGCTCGTCCCCGCCGTCAGTCCCTGGGCCTGGAAGGTTACCGTCCCCGCAGGAGAGGCGAGGTCAACGAGCGCGAAGACGAGCGCGACGTCGGTCTCTGAGGGAACGAGGACTGGGTTCGCCGGGTTGGGCTGGCCGAAGTACATCCAGCCCGACGTCGCGGAGTCGGCCCAGACGTTCGTGATCTCGTGGGCCCCTGTGGGGACGCCGGCGACCACGACCGCGCCGGTCGACGCGCCGGAATAGGGGGCACCGTCGAGGTCGAAATGGAACGTCGACGTCGCGGGGAGACCCGGCGCCGTGACGCTCACGTTGTAGACGCCGAACCCTCCCATCCAGCCGGTCTCGTTGATCGGACTGTTGAAGGTGATGTTCGCGCTGCCGCCCGATCCCGTGAAACTCCCGTTGCCGATCCCGGTCCAATAGGAGAGGGGACCGTAGTTCGCCGAGCTGTTCAGCTCGATGAACGCACCCGCGGCGAAGTACCAGCCGTTTGGCGCGTACGAGTAGTTGGTTGGCACGTTGCAGGGCGGGCAGTTGGTGTACACGTAGTAGTAGTTGTACTGGCCAGTGTTGTCGTAGAACCAGATCTCCGCGAACTGCGGGTTCGTCGGCTCGACCGAGAGCGTCAACAGGTAGCTCAGGCTGAAGTTGACGTAGACCGTCGCATCGGCCCCGAAGCTCGTCAGCGACGGGACGCTCATCGTAGCCACCGCCCGGGTGCCCCAGCCGGCGGCGATCGGGGCCCCTTCGAGGATCACGTTCTCGTTCATCGGGACGTTCGTCACGGTGAACCAGGGGTCGGTCGTCGAGAACTGCTGGCCATCGACGGAGAAGCCCCACTGGGTCCCGGGGTCCACGTTGCCGACGGTGAAGTTGACGGTGACCGTGGAGCCGTACCATGGCTGCGCGATCGAGAGCAGCGTCGGGTAGGTGTAGTTGTAGTAGGAGGTGCCGCCCCAGTACTCGTAGGTGTTCTGGTAGCCCCAGGGGAGCGCGTAGCTGACGAGCGGGGTCCCCGTGCCGGAGAACCCGATGCTCGAGCTGTAACCACCGAACGAGTTGCCGGCGTTGTAGGTCTGGCAGTATCCGTAGTTGCAGGTATTCGAGTAGTCGAGGAGAGTGGCCGAGCTCCACGAGACGCCGCCGTCGGTGCTCGTCCGCAGCCACTCGGAATACGTGCCGTCCAGGAACGACGGGCACGCGCCGGAGCAGTAGGTGAGATTGGAGGTCGTATAGGCGACGTAGATCGTCCCGCCCCAAACCCCGATCGACGGGTTCCAGTTGTCGTCGTTGTTGTTGTCGCTGTACGGAATCTCGACCCCGGAGACCGTCCACGTGGACCCGGACGCTGGGCCGACGGCGACGAAGATCCCGCCGTTGATGTAGTTGTAGTAGTACTGCCAGCTTCCGCCGTTGATCGCCGTCTTGTTGTAGGTCCCGGCCCATGTGATGTAGGCGTTCGTCCCGGTTGCGTCGAAGATGAGTTGGGCCTGCGGGATCACCTGGAACATCGTGCTGAGGTAGTACCCGTCCGGATAGAACTGGCTCTCCCCGACGCCCATCTGCACCGTGGAGAGGGGCGACCAGGTCGACCCGTTGTTGGTCGACGTCGTGTAGACGAGATCGTCGCCCGTCGCCCAGCAGGTGTAGTAGGGAGAGTAGCCGGGACAGCTGTGGTTCGTGAAGTAGGCGGCAGCGACCATCCCCGACGGGTCCACGGCCAGCGATCCACCCATCGCGTTGTTGTTCGCGGTCGGGTTCGTCGCGGGCATTTGGGTCGGGACCGACCACGTGGCCCCGTCGTCGCCGGAGAAGAGGAAGTTCTCGGAGATCGTCGGTGCGGTGTAGTAGCCGTAGAGACCGTAGGTGATGTACGTCGTCCCGTTGGAGATGTTCTCGTACATCACGTAGACCGAGTCGCCGAACACCGCGAGCTGGGGCTTGGAGATGTTCCCGTCGGCGTTGATGGTCACCGGGGTCGACCAGGTGACGCCGTTGTCCGTCGACTCCGTGAACCCGAGCGCGTCGTTCGGGTAGCCGCAGCAGTAGTAGTTCGACCGGTAGGTGTACTGGCCCTGGTTGATCGAGTAATTGTACTCGACGTAGACGCCGTAGATGGTGCCGTCCTGCGCCACGGCGAACGACGGCTCGATCGCGTCGAGATACGTGCAGGTCAGGTCGCCGAGGATCTGGGCGGGGCCGAAGGTCTGGCCGCCGTCCGAGGAGATGGAGAAGGCGACGCGCTCGGTGACGCTCGACGCGGAGCCGAGGCACGCGGTGCCGCTCGCGTTCGTGTAGACCGAGTAGACGACGCCGATGTCACCGTTGCCGAGGCTCAGGACGGTCGGAGAGACCGCCTGGTTGTAGCAGGTGGATTGGAAGTATCCCGTGAAAGAGTAGGAACTGCACCCCTGATCCGCGAAGGGGAGGCTGGAGAAATTGGAGTTGGCTCCCCAGAAGGTTCCCGTACCGGTGGCGGCCGGTTGAACCTGCGAGGGGTGGGAAGGCGCGACGGGGTGATGAGAAACCGCCGACGGACTCGCATGCGGTGAGGCAACGGTCGCCGCAGGTTGCGACGCCGGGGCCGCCAGATGACCGCCCCAGGGCGATGCCGGAACCCCGTGGGAACTCAAGGACGTCGGGAGGAACATTCCCAACAGCCCCAGGAGGACCACGGCGATCAGAAGTGTTCGACCACGACGCGAGCGCCCGGATGGCACCACCCGGTACATGGGCGCGGCCACCATCCGGTCGGTTAAATACCTTTATGAGAACCAAGTCGCAATTTTCTCGAGAGAGCGTCACCGGAGATCCCACGGTCGGCTCCGCGGGGTTCGCGGGTCCGGGTGCTCCGTCGGGGTTCCGAACCTACCCAACCGATTTGAAGTGGGTGGAGTGTGGCGGACCCAATGGCGGCGCACGCGATCGGAACCCTCTCCCCCACGGCGACGAAGAGCGCGATCTCGATCCCCTTCGTCGTACTGGCGGCGCTCCTCATCGGCGTCGGGATCCTCGCGCTCGTCTACTGGCTCGTCACCTTCGATTGGCTCTACTTCGGCGGCTTGATCCCTTCGCTGACCGGCGCGCTCATGCTGTTCCACCCGCGGGCCGGCGCGGATCGTGCCGACTGAATCGGCGCGCGTCGAGGCGGGCGGGGACCCCCCCGGCCCCCGGACGATCTCCGTCGTGAAGCTCGGCGGCAGCATCCTCACGCGGAAGCAACAGGCCGAACGACTCCGACCGAAGATCCTCACGAGGCTCGCCCAGGAGATCGCGGAAGGCACCGGACCCATCGTCCTCCTCCACGGCGCCGGCTCCTTCGGGCACCCAGGGGCGGTCCGGTTTGGGCTGGCGGAACTGCCCGCCAATCCCTCCTCGCTCCGCGAGCGGGTCCGCGGTGCGGCGATCGTCTCGGCCGAAGTGCGACGCCTCCACCTGGCGGTGCTGCGCGCGCTCGTCGCTTCCGGCGCGCGACCCTGGTCCGTCCCGGCGGCGACTATCGCGAGCAACGACGCGGGCCGTATCGCTGCCTTCGACCCTGCGGCGTTCGCGGAGTCCGTCACGGCGGGATTCGTTCCGGTCTCCTTCGGCGACGTCGTGCCGGACCGCTCCTGGGGCCGGTCGATCCTCTCCGCCGACACGATCGCGGTCGAGCTCGCCCGGACCCTGCCGGTCCGACGCGTGATCTTCGTCGGCGACGTGCCGGGGGTCCTCGAGCCGGGGGCCCTCCACCGTCAGGTCATCATCCCCGAGGTTTCCCGGGAACTGATGGAGCGGCTGAGCCATCGGACGAGCGGTCCCGATGTGACCGGGGGCATCCGGGGCAAGGCACGCGCGATGCTCGCTATCGCCGAGCTCGGCGCGGACGCAGGACTTATTAGCGGTCTCAAGGATGGACTGCTCTCCCGCGCACTCCGAGGGGAGCCGGCGACGGGGAGTTGGGTCCGGGCGACATCCCAGTAGGAGGACGGAGAGAGCGATGGCCGACCCTCCGAACCTCGACCTAAGCGCCCGCAAGGCCGAGCACGTCAAGGTCGTCCTGGCGGGCGATGTCGAGGGCCGGTACCGCTACTGGACGGACGTGCAGCTCCTGCACAACGCGCTCCCCGAGATCGACTTCGACGAGATCGATCCGTCGGTCGAGCTCCTCGGGAAGAAGCTCAAGGCCCCGCTCGTGATCACCGGCATGACCGGCGGATTCCCGGACGCGGCGAAGATCAACGATCACCTGGCGCACGCCGCGAGCGACGTCGGGATCGCGATGGGCGTCGGGAGCGAGCGCGCGGCGATCCTCAAGGGACAGTACCCGGAGAGCTACTCCGCGGTGGCGCGCCACCCGGTCCCGCTCAAGTTCGCCAACATCGGCGCCCCCCAGATCATCCTGCAGGCCCCCGGCTCGCGCGTCGTCGGACCCGACGAGGTCCGGGCGGCGATGGACCTCATCGGCGCCGACGCCCTCGCGATCCATCTGAATTTCCTCCAGGAGATGGTCCAGCCGGAAGGGGACCGGAAGGCGCGCGGGGCGCTCGAGGAGATCCGACACCTCGCGCACGACTTCCCCGTCCTCGCGAAGGAGACCGGTGCCGGCCTTTCCCGCTCCGTCGCCGAGCGGCTCCGGGACGCGGGCGTCAAGGCGTTCGACGTGAGCGGCACCGGCGGCACCTCCTTCGCCGCCGTCGAGCACCACCGGGCGAAGGCCCAGGGAGCCGACCGGGAGGCGCGCGTCGGAAAGACGTTCTGGGACTGGGGCATCCCGTCGCCGGTCTCGGTCAAGGAGGTCGTCCCGCTGGGACTCCCCGTCATCGCGAGCGGCGGCATTCGCTCCGGCCTCGACATCGCGCGCGCGATCGCCCTGGGCGCGACGGCGGCGGGGACGGCAGGCGGCGTGCTCAGGGCCGCCGCGACGAGCTACGAGGCCACTCGGGCCGAGCTGGAGCACTTGATCTACGAGCTCAAGGTCGGGATGTTCCTCACGGGAAGTCGAACCGTCGCCGAGCTGCGTCGCGCGCCCTACGTGATCACCGGCGAGACGCGGCAATGGCTGGCGAAGTAACCCCGGCCCCTCTCCCCCGCCCGGAGGAGTTGCACCGGGAGAAGCTCGCCTGGGCCAAGGACCACCCGGGGGCGGCGCTCCCTTCGAACGTCGCGTGGATCGCGGCGATGCCCGAGGCCGACCGGGCGCGGCTCGCGACGACGATACGTCGGAAGCCCACGCGGACGCTCTCGGGCGTGGCGGTGGTCGCCGTGATGACCGCGCCCGCGCGCTGCCCCCACGGCCGGTGCACGTACTGTCCCGGGGGGGTCGACTTCGCGAGCCCGCAGAGCTACACGGGGGAGGAGCCTTCGGCGCTCCGCGGCGGCCAGTTCGGCTACGACGCTCGAGCGATCACGGAGAATCGCCTCGCCACGCTCTCGACGATCGGCCACGCCACGTCGAAGGTCGAGGTCATCGTCATGGGCGGGACGTTCCCCTCACGCCCTCCCCGATACCGCGACGAGGTGTTCCGGGGGATCTTCGACGGGCTCAACGGGACCCCCTCCGAGAGCCTCGCCGAGGCGCAGCGACGCAACGAGACCGCCGAACGCCGCTGCGTGAGCCTCACGGTCGAGACCCGGCCGGACTGGTGCGACGGACGCGTCCTTCCGGACCTGCTCAACGCCGGGGTGACGCGCGTCGAGATCGGGGTGGAGTGCCTGGAGGACTCGGTCCTCCGGTCCGTCGGTCGAGCTCACGGAGTGGACGAGGTGGTGGTGGCGACGCGTGAGGCGCGCGACCGCGGCCTCAAGGTCTGTTACCACATGATGCTCGGACTTCCCTGCATGGACCCGTCGTCGGACGTCACGGGGTTCCGACGCCTCTTCGACGACCCCGACTTCCGCCCGGACATGCTGAAGATCTACCCGACCCTCGTACTTCCCGGCACGCCGCTCTACGAGGATTGGAGGGCGGGACGGTACGAGCCCTACGACGCGCCGACCGCGACCTCGGTCCTGGCAGAGGCGAAGGCGCTCGTGCCGCCGTGGGTGCGCATCCAGCGGATCCAGCGCGATATCCCGGCGCGCCTCATCGCCGCGGGGGTGCGCGCGGGGAACGTGCGCGAGCTCGCGGTCCGCGAGCTCGCCCGGACCGGTCGTCGGTGCCGGTGCCTGCGCTGCCGGGAGGTAGGACGGAGGGCGATACCCTTGGTCGCGGACCTTGCGCCGACCGAGACCCGCTACGACGCGGCCGGCGGTCGGGAGGTCTTCCTTTCCTGGGAGGACCCAGCGACCGACACGATCGCGGGGTTCCTTCGGCTTCGGTTCCCCTCCCACCGTACGGAGGGCGGACTCGAGTTCCCGGTCGTTCGCGAGCTCAAGGTGCTGGGCCCGGAGGTCCCGATCGGGGGCAGCGGATCGACGGGCGAAACGTTCCAGCACCGCGGGCTCGGACGCGAGCTCCTCGAACGCGCGGAGGGCCTCGCGCGATCCGAGGGGTTCGATCGCCTGTTCGTCCTCAGCGCCGTCGGGACGCGGGAGTACTACCGACGGAGCGGGTACGAGCCCCACGGAGCCCACATGGCGAAACGGCTTTTCGCGGCGCGCAACGATGGCGCGGCACGGGCCGGGTAATGCTTATCCATACCCCCGACTCGGCCGACCTCGAGTGACGGTCATGGCCCGGAACATCCAGGTCGAGCCCCTCCGAACGGTCCACATCGAGGAACAGACGATCGAGCTCGTCGAGCGGAAGGGCCTGGGCCACCCGGACTCGATGGCCGACGGGATCTCGGAGAGCGTGAGCCGCGCCCTCTGCCGGATGTACCTCGACGAGTTCGGACGGATCCTGCACCACAACACGGACGAGACGCAGATCGTCGGCGGCGCCTCCGAGCCCAAGTTCGGCGGCGGGAAGGTCACGAGCCCCATCTACATCCTCCTGGTCGGCCGCGCGACGACCGAGGTCAACGGCGAGAAGCTCCCGTTCCGCCAGGTCTCTATCGACGCGGCGAAGAAGTACGTCGCCTCCATTGCCGCCCACCTCGACGTCGAGAAGCACGTCGACTTCGACTGCAAGATCGGCTCCGGCTCCGTCGATCTGCGCGGCGTCTTCGAGCAGAAGGCGGTCCTCTCGAACGACACGTCCTTCGGGGTCGGGTTCGCCCCGTATTCCGACACCGAGCGGCTCGTCCTCGAGTCCGAACGGTTCCTGACGACGAAGCTGAAGAAGAAGCTCCCCGCCGTCGGCGAGGACGTGAAGGTCATGGGCTTCCGCGACGGGGACGCGATCCGGCTCACCGTCGCCGCGGCGCTCGTCGACAGCGAGATCGCCGACCCGACGGAGTACCGTTCGGTCTGCGACGAGATCCGGGACAAGCTCGCGGACCAGGCGGCGAAGCTGACCCACCGGCAGGTGACGATCGACGTCAACACCGCCGACGACCCTGAGCTCGGCCGGTTCTACCTCACCGTGACGGGACTCTCGATGGAGGCCGGCGACGACGGCTCCGTGGGCCGAGGCAACCGCGCGAACGGGCTCATCACGCCCTGCCGCCCGATGAGCTTGGAAGCGACGGCCGGGAAGAACCCGATCAACCACGTCGGCAAGATCTACAACATTCTGGGTGGCCTCATCGCGAACGACATCGTCAAGGAGGCCGGAGGGAACGTGAAAGAGGTACACGTCCGGATCCTCTCGCAGATCGGAAAGCCGGTCGACGAGCCGCAGATCGCGAGCCTCCAGATCCTCCCCGCGCAGGGCGTGAAGCTCGCGGCCGTGAAGAAAGAGGCGGAAGCCGTGGCGCAGCACTGGTTCGACCAGATCGACACGATCCCGCAGAAGCTCCTCACGGACAAGATCTCGGTCTTCTAGGCGTCCGGCGCCCCCGGTCGGCGCCGCGGGCGCGGCGGGTTTATAACTAACGCCCGGCGGAGTACGGTCGACCGGGACCGTCCCCCGACCGGTCGAACGAGGATCGCGTGGTCGACACGAACCTGCAGACGCTCGGCCTCGCGGCGCTCGTCTTCATCGCGACGGGGTCCATCTTCCTCTACCTGTGGTTCCGCCTCCGGCGACGCCGCCGGCAGCTCGCCGACGAGCCGATCTCGACGCGGCAGGTCCTCGAGGACCGGGCGTTCAACCAGATCCACCTCGCGCGATCGGCGGCCGATCGACTCCGGCGCTCGGGGGTCGACATCGGGCGCGTGAACGAGCTTCTCGATAGCGCCGACGCCGCGCGCGATCGCGGGGACCCGGACACCGCGACCGCGTTCGCCCGGTCCGCCCAGGAGGCCCTCGTGCGCCTCCGCTCCTCGCCGCCGACGCGCGTGCCCCAATCGGCCGGTGTCACGTTCAATGTCGCAAGCGCCTCCGCCCCGTTGGGCGAGAGGCCGACGCCCGGCTCCGCGGGGCCGGCCGCACGGACGTCGTTGGACGGTCCGTCGGATCGCTCCGAGAACGGAGCGGAGCGTCTCCCGAAGAACAAGGCGGAATCCCGCTTCCAGTTGACTCTGCTCGAGGAGGAGGTCCGCGGCGCCGAGCGCGCCTCGCCACGCTCGATGGAGAGCGTCGAGTCCCGGCGCCTCCTCGGCGATGGACAGGCGGCGTTCGATCGCGCCGACTACACCGAGGCCCTTCGCCTGGGGCTCCGGGGCCGGCGACGCGTGGGGGGTCGTCTCGAGACGCTCGCGCCGAGCCGCGCGACGCAGGTGGAGCCGTCGGACGAGGACGAGGGCTCGGTCGCACCCCCGACGACCGCTCCGGAGACCCCGCTCACGTGTTCCAATTGCGGCGCCCCGCTTCGCCCGTCCGACGCGTTCTGCCGGGCGTGCGGCGCGTCGCGGACCGCAGCGCGATGCGGGCAGTGCGGCGAAGCGCTCGCGAGCTCGGACCGGTTCTGCGGTGCGTGCGGCGCTCCGATCCGTTCCTGATCGCTCAGCTCGCCGATGGGGGCGTCGGGGCCGGGGAGAGTAGCCCCAGATACTCGTCGAGGCGCCGCTGAGTGCGCGCCGCGTGCAGGATCGAGCTCTGCTGCTGCCATCGGGGTAGCGGGATCGCGAACGTCTCGGAGATCACCTGGTGCAACTCTTCCAGGGAAGTGAGCACCTGGGGAGGCTGGGCGAGGGCCGAACGCACGTGCTCGCGCACGTTCCAGACGCCGAGGGGCAGTATCTCCCCTGGGTGGACCTCTCTCAGGATCAACGCGCCGCCCTGTCGACCGGTCCGGAGCATCGTCTCGCTGACCGCCAGTCGAGCCGCGTAGTAGCAGCCGCCGATCGACGCGTACTTCGTCCGGCCCGGGAACCCCTCATGATCGCCCATGATGATGACTCGGGTCGTCCCCGGGTTCCAGAGGGTCTGGGGATACCAAGCCTCGATCGACTCGTACCGGAAGGCGCCGGGGAGGAACGCGATGAGCCAGCGGTTGTCCAATGCGGTCAGACGGTAGACCCGCCATTCCGAAAGCTCGGGGAGGTGGCGCACCTTCTCGAGGTTCTGCTTTCCGATGATGTCGTCGACAGCGGTGATCGACCACCGCGTCGGGACGAAGCGGCGACGGCCGCGACGTCCTAGCGTGCCGGCCGAGAAGGCACGCTGGATGCGGCTCACGCGGACGCCGGAGTGGTAGAGCTCGTGGACCGCGACGCCGGCGTTCGCGTCGGTGTCGCTCGCGAGCCGGTCGAGCCGGTGGTCGATGCGTCGGACGTCGAGCCGCACCTTCTCGATCGGCGCGCTCGGCCCGTAGGGCGGCAGCTCGTCGGAGAGCGAGAGGTGTCCGCGCGGAGGGCGCTTGAACGTCGCCTCGACCTCGACGCTCTCGCGAGCGAGGGCGAGTGTTTGGACATCCTCGACGAGCCGGATCGGCGCCTCCGCATCGTTGACGTGGACGCGCTGGGTCCCGCGAACCAGCATCGTCCGAAAGCCGACGACCTCGGCGACGCTCCGCCCGACCCATTCCTCCGGAGTGTCGAGGAGGAGGGTGTCGCCGTGCACCGGAGTCACGAGCGGTCCGATCGAGACCTTCGGGTAACCGAACCGCCCGACGAAGAGTCCGGGTGGGCACGATCCGTCCAGGTGGACGCTGCCGAGCATCGGGAGCGTCCGGGCGAACGCGTCGTACTTGACCAGGATCGGGCAGACCGGTTTGCCGCAGAGGAGCTGGGCCGACCGACAGCGCAGGCACATGGTGGGATCGTCCTTGAGCCCCGGGATCGACCAGGAGAGCGAGGCCACGGGTGTGAGGCCGGGAAGGGGAGGCGTCGGGGGGTCGGTGGCCATCGCCGGTAGCAGAGAGTGAGACTACTTACGCCGAAGGAGAGGTCGTGAAACGGGACGCGCGCGCGTTGCCCGGGCACCCTCAAATAAGGGCACCCAGTGGCCGCACCGCTTCGCGCGCGCGGGACTGTGGGGTAGCTTGGTCCATCCTTCGGGGTTCGGGACTCCGAGACGCCAGTTCAAATCTGGCCAGTCCCACTCGGCGCGCGGAGTCCTACGCAGTGGCCCCGCTCACGGCGCGGCCTTCTGACGACGCCGACGGTAGAGGAGTCCGGCGCCGACCGCTGCGATCGCGATGAGCGACAGGACGGTGGCGGTCGAAAGGAGGATCGCGTTCGGGCTCGTGCCCGGTGGACCCGGGACGACCGCGACGTTAACGATCCGGAGGGCGATGTCGCCGGCTCCGTCTCCGACGAGGATTAACACGTCGAAATGCCCGGTCGCCGTGGGCACACAGGAAAGGAGGGAGGTCTGGTTCGCCACACACCCCGGGGGGAGCCCCTGCCAGTGGAACGTGAACGGGCCGATCCCGGCCGGCGTGACCTCCATCGTGAGCCGCTCTCCGAGGACGATCTTCGGAGCGTACGAGACGGTGAAATTGAATGTCACCATCATCTGTACCGTCGCGTTCGCCGATCCCGAGTTGGCGTCGCGGACCTGGGCGGTGACGGTGTAGTTGCCGCTCTGGGTGGCGAGGCAACCGATTGTCGGCTGGTTGACCGACACACAACCGATGGGGAGTCCCACGTACGAGTACGAGTACGGGCCGGCCCCACCCGTCGCGTTCACCTGAAAGTACACCGGCTGGCCGATGAGCGGCGAATCGTTCGAGACCGTGAACGTGGCGTTCAACACGGTCGCGACGGTCAGCGAGGTCGTGGCTCGGACGGAGGTGCCGGCAGAATCGTTCCAGTCGAGGGTTACGGAGTAGGTCCCGGCCGACGCGAACGCATGGGTCGGGGTGCGCACGGTCGAAACCGAGCCGTCCCCGAAATCCCAGAATGCAGTGAACGGCGCGGTGCCTCCGGTGTACTGCGCGAAGAACGCGACCGGGTTGGCGGCGTCTGCGGGGGACGGAGTCGCCACGATCGTGACGGTCGGCGCCGGGTTGACGACGATGTCGTACGTCCCGAGGACCCAGGCACCGGCCCCGTCGGTCTCGTTGGCGACGATGGTGTAGTTCCCCGCCACGGCGTACGCCGTTGCCACGCTCGATCCGTTCGCACTCTGTCCGTTTCCGAAGGACCAGGAGAAGGAGAACGGAGCCTGCCCACCGGTGGCGCTGGTGGCAAAGGTCACGGGGACGCCCTCGTCGGTAGGGCTCGGCGATGCGCTGATCATCGGGCTCCCGGGTCCCGCGTTCACGACCGTGGTGTTGGCGACCGTCGAGTACGCGCTCGCATTGTCCGACACGTTGAGCCACCAGCTCCACGTTCCCGCGGTCGGGTAGGTCACCGTGAACGAGAAGTTCCCCGCGCTCGGGATCGCGCCCGAGGTGAAGATCGAACCATACCCCGCGTAGAACGAGTACCCGTAGGGGGCGGCGCCCCCCGAGACGGTGCCATTCACCGACACCGGGGCACCCGCTTCGGAAGGGTTCGGGGTGATCGCTGCCGTCGCCACTAGCTGCGCCGCGGGCTGGGGGGGGCTCGGCGGCGAGGCTTCGGTGGGACGGAACCCACTGCTCGGGGTCGGCGAATCTCCCCCGGACCCGAGTCCGTGCCCGACCTGCGACGCGATCACCGGAGCGGGCGCGCCCGTGGCCACGTGGTCCCCCGCCGGTGCCGCGCCCGTCCATAGGAGAAGAACCACCACGACGAGACTCCCGCAGGAACGCAGCGGATCCGGTCGCATGGAACCTTGGAGACCACGCCGAATCATCAAGTTTGGCGCCCCATACGTCCCAGTATCAGGGATGGCCTCCCGCGGTCCGTGCCGGTCGGGCATCTCGAACCCTCCGCCGACCCGGCGACCGGGACCACGGCACGGTCCCGCGCAACCGTACCCACCGGACGCCCGACCGACGGAAGCGGCGTCCGGCGCTGGACGGAGGACCCGGGAGGGAATCGTCGGTCCGTCTCGGTGCGGGGTGTCGAGTTCGTCCGAGGGCGTTATAGTGGGCAGGTCGGTCGGAGGCCGAGTCGCGGGATGGCCGTACCGGAGCCGAAGGATCCGGAGCGGGAGATCCCTCTCGTCGGCGTCATCGACATCGGATCCAACACGATCCGCCTCGTCGAGTACGAGATAGTCGGACGCGCGGGGCTCCGCGTCGTCCGCGCCTTCAAGGAGGTCCCGCGCCTCGCCCGCGGGAGCGACGACGAGGGGACCCTCTCCCGCGAGATCATCGAATCCGGGGCGCGCGCGGTCCGGCGGCTCATCGCGCAGCTCCCGCCACGCCCGCATCGGACGCTCGTCGCCGTCGCCACGAGCGCGGTCCGCGACGCCCCGAACCGGGAGCGGTTCCTCGATCGCGTCGAGACCCTCGCGGGAATCCGACCCCGAGTGCTCTCGGGCAACGACGAGGGACGGTACGCCTATCTCGGTGTGGCGGGTGCGTGGATCCTCGGCTACGATCTCGTCGTCGACCTGGGCGGCGGATCGATGCAGCTCGTTCGGACGCAGCGCGGCGCGCTCGGACGGATCGTATCGCTGCCGATCGGGACCGTGCGCCTCACCGATCGATTCCTCCTGCACGACCCGCCCCGCGATCGCGAGGTCGACGATCTCCGGGTCTCCGTTCGCGATCTCCTGGACGATCTGCCGGACGCGCGGGAAGGAGCCCGCGTCTTCGCCGTCGGCGGCACGGCACGTGCCCTCGCCCGGACGTCGATGGAGCTCACCGACTATCCGCTGCGCGCCGTGCACGGGTACCCGCTCCGGATCAAGGACTTGAAGGGGCTCACCGACGTGCTGCGCGCGATGCCGGCGAAGCGCCGGCGGGACGTGCCGGGCGTGGACCGGACCCGGGCCGACGTCATCGTGGCGGGGCTCGTCGCGCTGCGCGAGGTCGCCGACCGGTTCGACGCGACGGAGCTCATCGTTTCGGCGCACGGCATCCGCGACGGGCTCGCGCAGGAGGCCGCCCGGATCCCCCCCGCCGTCGACGCGGCGGACCTCGTCGAACGCACGGCCCTCGTCGCTACGCGATCGTTCAACTTCTCCCTCGATCACGGCCGCGCCGTCGCCGAGACGGCGCTCGACCTCTTCGACACCGTGCGCGCCCGCGATGGATGGGGCCAGGAGGAACGCTTGGCGCTGCACGCGGCGGCCCTACTGCACGACGTCGGCTCGGTGGTCGACTCCTGGCACCATTCGCTGCATTCTGCCTACCTACTTCGCCACACGCCGGTCGGCGGCCTCACTCACCGCGCAGCGGCGCTCGCCGTCATCGCCGTCTCGGGCCACGAGGGCGAGCCATTGCCAGAAGGTTGGCGACGGACGTGGAGAACGGTTCTTCCCGATCGCGATCTCACGGTGGGCGAGCGTCTCGGCGCGATACTCTTCATCGCCGAGCGGCTGGCGGGCCGGAGCGTGGCGTTCCGTCTCGCGCGCACTTCCCCCACGCTGTTCGTCCGGCACCGCACCAAACGACGCCCGCTCGGGACCCATCCGCGCTACGATCGGCTCGAAAAGCATATCCGCCGGACGCTCGGTCTCGCGCTGGACGTGACGCAGTGAAGGGCACCCCCGTACCGCCCCCGCACGGGCAGCCCGGCCGCCTCATCGTGTTCGAGGGGCTGGACGGCAGCGGGAAGTCGACCCAGGCCCGGCTGCTCGTCAAGTGGCTCCAGGCGCAGGGCTACCGGGTGTTCTCCACCGAGTGGAACTCCTCGGACATGGTCAGCGAGGTGATCCGGCGCGGCAAGAAGAAGAACCTGCTCACGCCGACGACCTTCTCCTTGCTCCACGCCGTCGACTTCGCCGACCGGTTCGAGCGCCAGATCGCGCCGCCCCTGCGGGCCGGGTACATCGTCGTTTGCGACCGGTACGCCTATACCGCGTTCGTGCGCGATGCCTCGCGCGGGTGCGATCCGGACTGGGTGAGGAACCTCTACTCGTTCGCTCCCGTCCCGGACAAGGTCCTTTACTTCCGCGTCCCGGTGTCGACCTCGCTCCATCGCAAGGTCCTCTCGCGCCAGAAGATCAACTACTACGAGGCGGGAATGGACCTCGGACTCTCCGACGACGTCATCGAGTCGTACGAGCGGTTCCAGACGCGCTTGAAGCGCGAGTACGACCGGCTCGCGCCGATCGACCGCTTCGTCACCGTGCGCGCCGACGGTCCCGTCGAGGAGGTCCTTCGGCAGGTCCGCCAGGAGATCCGACCGCTCCTCGTCGGCTTCCCCAAACTGGAGGCGCTCGTCCGTGCGTAAGACGTACGGATCGCCTCCGCCGGGGTTCTCCTCCGAGCACCTGCGGGGCCACTTGATCGTCCTCGAGGGGGCCGACGGCTCCGGGCGCACCACCGAGGTCGCGCTCCTCCGCGACTGGCTCGAGATCCGGGGGCATCCCGTCGTCGACACGGGCCTGCGCCGCTCGACGCTCGTCGGGCCGGAGATCGACCGCGCGAAGCAGGGCCACACGCTGAGCGCGACCACGATGGCGTTGTTCTACGCGGCGGACTTCGCCGACCAGTTGGAGAACAAGATCCTCCCCTCGCTCGCCGCGGGGAGCACGGTCCTCGCCGATCGGTACGTCTACACGCTGATGGCGCGCGCGGTCGTGCGCGGGGCCACGCGCGACTGGGCGAGCAAGCTCTACGGGTTCGCGATCATCCCGGATCTCACGGTCTTCTTGGACGCGAAGCCGGAGATCTTACTGCATCGGGCGATCGGACGGTACGGGTCGCTCGATTACTGGGAGTCGGGGATGGACCTCTCGCTCTCGCGCGACCGGTTCGAGAGCTTCTTCCGCTACCAGAAGCGTCTGCACGCCGAGTTCGAGTGGATGACCGAGCATTACGGGTTCCAGGTCGTCGATGCGAACCGGGACCCCACGTCGGTCCACCGCGACGTCGTCCGATGGGTGGCGCCGCTCTACGAGGAGGGCCACGACGGGGACGTCGAGGCCGCGCCCGCTACGCCGACGCCTTCCCGAGCGCGACCAGTTGACCGCGCGTCATCGCCCACGCTAGCCGCCCCGACGACGCCCCCACCCGGCGGGGCACGTCGATCTTCGCAGCGCCGGCCCTCTTGAGCCTAAGCGGGGCCATCGGCTCCCCGAACAGGAGAAGCCCCGCGAGCTGTCCCAAGCCGGGCTCATGGCCCACCAGGAGGACCGTCCCGGTTCTCGGTCCCTCCTGCACGAGGCGGCGCACCACCCCCTCGGGGGCGGCTCCGAACGCGAGCTCATCCCACCGCTCGAGCGGTCCGATGGCGCCGAGCACCTCGGCGGCGATGCGAGCCGTGTCCGCGGAGCGCACCGCCGGGCTCGTTCGGATCGTCGGCCGCTCGACGCCCACCGCGGCGAGGCCCTTGGAAACGCTCCGGACCGCGCCCTTCCCGGCCGTCGTGAGGGGCCGGCGCGCGTCGTCCGGCCATCGCGCGGGGTCCCGCACTTCTGCCGGACCGTGGCGGAGTAGGATGAGCTCCAATGCCGGGCCCCGCCCTCCCTCCGGGATTCTAGACGGACTCTTCGATCTCCCCGACGACCGGTTTCCCTGCGAGCTGCGGGGCGACCGATTTCAGGATCTCGAGATGGCGATCGACGTCCGCCTCGGTGTGGACGACGGAGACGGTCCACTGCTCGTCCGGCCCGGTCCCCGAGGGGATGAGGCCGCGGTTGAGGCAGAGGTAGTAGTACAGCATCGATCGGTCGCCGTCGACGCTGAGGAAGCTCCGCCAGTCGGTGACCGGGTGGTCGGAGAAGAAGACGGTGCCCGACGGCCCGTCGGCGGCGACGTGCGCCGTCACCTTGTGGTCCCGGAAGATCTCCTCGTAGCCTTTCGCGAGTCGCGCGTTGAGGCGCGAGGTTCGATCGTACGACTCGTCGGTGAGGATGTGCTCGAGCGTCGCCAACGCGCACGCCATCGACATCGGGTTCGAGTTGAACGTGCCCGCGTGGGCGATCTTCCGCGGGCCGATGTTGTCGAGGATCCCCTTCCGGGCGGCGATCGCGGAGAGCGGGGCGCCGCAGGCGATCGATTTTCCCAGGAGCATGATGTCCGGGCGGACGCCCATCCGGCCGGCGCCGCCGTGCGGGTACTTCGCACCGGTCTTGATCTCGTCGAAGACGAGGAGCGCCCCCAGCTCCGTCGCGAGCTCGCGGAGGCCCTCGAGGAACCCGGGCTCGGGGAGGATGAACCCCATGTTCATCGCGATCGGCTCGACGATGATCGCCGCGACGTCCTCGGCGACCTCGCGCGCGATCGAGCGCGTCGCCTCCAGGTCGTTGAACGGCGCGACGCGGGTCCGCCCGGCGATCTCCGCCAGGATCCCCGGTCCGGCGGGGGTCGAGTTCGGACGGTCCGCCGGGCCGGCGACCTCCACCCGCGGCTTCACCCCGACGAGCAGGGTGTCATGGGACCCGTGGTAGCCTCCCTCGAACTTGATCACGTACCGGTGGCCCGTGACCGCGCGCGCGATCCGGATCGCGTGGTGCGTCGCCTCGAGCCCGGTCGAGCTGAACCGAACGCTGTCCATACCGTAGCGTCGGCAGATCCGCTCCGCGACCTCGGGGGTCCGGTGCCACTCGTACCCGTAGATCATCCCATCGTGGAGCTGCTCGGTCAGCGCCGCGACGATCTTCGGGTGCGCGTGGCCGCTCGCGAGCGCGCCGAATCCCATGTTGAAATCGAGGAAGTCGTTCCCATCGGCGTCCCAGAGGTGGACCCCCTCTCCCCGGCGGACGTAGAAGGGGTACGGGTCGAGGAAGCGGTAGTTGCTGTGGACGCCCAACGGGGTCCAGATCTTGGCGTGTTCCCAGATCTTCGCCGACTTCGGCGTGCGCCGCTCGTATTCCCGAAGCGCTTCGGAGAGTCGCGGGTCCACGGTATCAATCCCGATGCCCGGCCGCGATCCCGGGGGGGTCCGATGGCCCGGCGGCGCTGCTACCGATGGCCCCTACTTAATCGTTGGCTGGAGGGGCGGGTGGTAGGACCCGCCGGGGTCACGTGCCCGCTCGCTTCTCGCTTTAGATCCCCGGCCGTCCCGTCAGTTCACCGGGGCGGTCCTAGGTCCAGGCGAGCACGACCGCTGAGGTCGCCGACACCGTCTCCGCAGAGGAACCGGTATCGACGAGAATCAGGCTCCACTCACCGGCGGGGACCACTCCCGAGTCGAGGGCCGGATCGGCGAGATCTATCGTCCCGGCGGAAGGGATGGACGCGTTCCAAGAGAACGTCGGCACCGGACCGAACGGGGGAGGGCACGGTACAGGGATGTGGGCAAGACCATAGACGACCTCACAGTTGAGGGCGGACGGAACCAACCAGATTTCGAACGGGCCGGTGGAAGAGATGTTTCCGGTCAGCGTCGCGTTCCGGTACGAGTTGAAGTTGATGTAGCCGACGGTCGGCGAACAGGTCACGGTGGTGCTGTTGTATGTCCCGTTCCACCCCTGCTCGACCGTCGAGTTGTACGTGCACCAGGACGACATCGGTCCTATCGACCACGTGTAGCCCACCACCGACGCGACGCACGATGGACCCGGACCCATCCAGCATTCCGGCGGGTCGGCGACTCCTCGCGTCGGGATTCCAGAAACCGGTTGGTCGTTGAGCGTGTTGCCCTGGGCCAGCGCGCCTATCGCGACCATCGCGATGGCGAGGCTAACCCCGACGAGCACCGACGCAATGGCCCGGGTCATGGACAGGGGCCGCGAGGGGGTGCCGTTGAGCTTCACCTCGATTTCTCCGACCCCGTCGCCTCTCGGTGGCGGAACAGAAACGCGAAGCCATAATCCGGAGCCCTGAATACATTCGGCGGACGACGCCTTCGGGCTCCAAGGGAGCTAGCTAGTGCCTCGCGTGGCGATGCGCGTCTCGACCTCGTGCTCGTTAGGGAACGTGCGGACTCGGGGTCGGGTCGCCTCCCTTCGGGGCCGTCGGTCCCGTGCGGAGGAATCCGCGAAGGTCGAGGATTTATCTCGAGGTCGCGTCTAGGCCCCGCGCCTATGGACGCGAGGCTGCCGCTCCTTCCCAACTTCGTCGATGGATCGTGGGTGGAAGCGTCGCGTTCCTCGGTCCTCGATCTCCCCGACCCGTCAGACGGAATCCCGTTCGCCCAAGTCCCGCTCTCCGACGCGACCGAGGTCGATCGGGCCGTCCGGTCGGCGCGGCGGGCGTGGCCCGCATGGCGGGAGACCCCCGTCGCCGATCGCGCCCGCCTCCTCGCACGGTTCCGCGAGCTGCTCGAGGCCGACACCGCCGAGATGGCGCGTCGCATCTCCCGGGAGAACGGCAAGACGATCGACGAGGCGCTGGCGTCGATTCGACGTGGCATCGAGGCGGTCGAGTTCGCGCTGTCCGCTCCCACCCTGCTCCAGGGGTCCTTCCTCGCCAACGTCTCCCGAGGGGTCGATTCCGAGCTTGTCCTCGAACCGGTCGGAGTGGTCGCGGGGATCACGCCGTTCAACTTCCCCGTCATGGTTCCGCTCTGGATGGCGCCGCTCGCGATCGCGTGCGGGAACACCTTCGTTCTGAAGCCATCGGAACGGGTGCCCCACTCGGCGGAGCGGCTCGGCCAGCTGTTCCAGACCGCCGGCCTACCGCGCGGCGTCTTCAATCTCGTCCACGGGGCCCGCGCCACGGTGGAGGCGATCCTGGAACATCCCTCCGTCGACGCCGTCGCGTTCGTCGGGTCGGCGTCGGTCGCGCGCGAGGTCTATACGAGAGGGACCGCCGCGGGAAAACGCGTTCTCGCCCTCGCGGGGGCGAAGAACTATCTCGTCGTCCTACCGGACGCAGCGCTCGCGCCCACGGTCGATGCGATCATGTCGAGCGCCTTCGGCTCGGCGGGGGAACGATGCCTCGCGGCGAGCGTCATCGTCGCGGTCGATCCGGTGGGCGATCCGCTCGTCGCGGCGCTCGCCGAACGCGTCCAGAGTCTCCGCGTCGGCGCCGGCAACGCCCCGGGGACGGAGATGGGACCGGTGATCCGCGCGGAGCAGCAGCGGAAGATCGAGGAATTCGTGAAGACAGGCGAGGCCGAGGGCGCTCGCCTCGTCGCCCGCGGCGCGGCTCCGACCGGATTGTCGGGGTTCTTCTGCGCGCCGGCGCTCTTCGATGACGTTCGCCCGGAGATGACGATCGCGAAGGAGGAGATCTTCGGGCCTGTTCTCTCCGTCATGCGGTGTCCGTCCCTCGACGACGCCATCGCGCTCGCGAACCGCTCTCCGCTCGGCAACGCGGCCGCGATCTTCACCTCCGACGGGAAGGCCGCGCGCGAGTTCGCGCGCCGAATCGAGGCGGGGATGGTCGGCGTGAACATCGGGGTTCCCGCACCGGCAGCGTACTTCCCGTTCGTCGGGTGGAAAGGCTCGGTGTTCGGCGGTCAGGCGGCCACCGGGAAGGCGGCGGTCGCGTTCTACACGCGGACCAAGGTCGTCACGAGCCGCTGGTTCTAGGCGACGACATTCGCGTCGGCGACGCCGAGCGCCCGATCGAGGGCCTCGAGCCCGCGGTCGAGTTCCGCGCGTGTGACGATGAGCGGCGGGGCCACGAGGAGGTGCGAGACCCACCCGAAGAGGTAGACCCCATCGGCGAACATCGCGCGCGCAACCTCATCGACCACGAGCGGGCGGCCGGCGAGCTTGTCCTCCGGGGTGTTGAACGGTTCCTTGGTCGCGCGATTCTTCACCAGCTCGACCGCGGCGAAGAGGCCGAGCCCCCGGACGTCGCCGACGCTCGGGTGGTGCTCGGCGATCTCCCGGAGCCGTCGGAGAAGGTACTCGCCTTCGGTCCGCGATCGCTCGATGAGGCCCAAGCGCCGGTACTCCGCGATCGCCGCGACGGCGGGGGCGAGGGTGATCGGGTGGGCCTCGTACGTGTGTCCGTGGGGGAAGTAGCGGTCGGTGAAGGTCGAGTAAATGGCCTCCGTCGTGGCGGTGAGCCCGAGCGGGACGTAGGCGCCCGTGATCCCCTTCGCCGTCGTGAGGATGTCCGGGACTACACCGTAGTGGTCGACGCCGAACCACGCGCCGGTCCGCCCCCACCCGGTCATCACCTCGTCGGCGATCAGGACGACCCCGTGCCGTTGCGTAATCGCCCGAATCTTCGGGAGGTATTCCGGGACGGGGACGATGACGCCGTTCGTGCCGACGATCGGTTCGACGATCATCGCCGCCACGTTGCCTTCGTGGCGGATCTGGTCCTCGACGTGGTCGGCGCACGCGACGCCGCAGCTCGGATAGGTGAGGGAGAGCGGACACCGGTAGCAGTAGCAGTCCGGGGCGAAGACCGTCCCGGGGACGGTCTGAACCGCTTCGACGGCCGTCCGACGCAGGTCGCCGGTGACGGCGATCGACGCCGCAGTGGAGCCGTGGTAGGACCGACGGCGAGAGATGACCTTGGGGCGGCCCGTAGCGACGCGGGCGATCTTGAGAGCTGCCTCGTTCGCTTCGGTCCCGCTCGTCGTGAAGAAGTAGCGTCGGAGGCCCTTCGGCAGGACCCCGTCGAGGGCCTGGCTCAATCTCGCCCTCGGCTCCGTAGCGAACCCCGGCGCGGCATAGGGCAGGGAGCGCGCCTGGTCGACGATCGCCTGAACGACGGCGGCGTTGCCGTGCCCCAGGTTCGTCGCGATGAGCTGGGAAGCGAAATCCAGGTACTCGCGCCCCTCCCCATCCCAGAAGGAAGAACCCTGCGCGCGCGTGACGACGGTCGGCTCCCAGCCCCCCTGCTTCCGCCAGGTGACGTAGTTCGTATCGCGGACGGTCCGACGGATCTCCTCCGGATCCATCGGAACCCCGCGGGATCAGAGGTGTTCGACGACGTCGCGCAGGACCCGCCCGCCGTCCTGCGGGAACGGTCCACCGTGGTAGGTGAACAGTCCGTCGACCGCGAGCTGTCCCACCCGACGCGCGGAGATCTGCGCGGTCGGCGTGTGGAGCGTGTACTCGGGCGGCGTCAGCATCGCCTTCTTCGGTCCCGTGCCGAAGAAGAGGTCCCCGGAGAAGAGCAGCTTGCGTTCGACCTGATAGTACGACGTATGGCCGGGGGTGTGCCCTGGCGTGTGAAAGACGGTGAGACCGCCGGCGGAATCGAGCGTGTCCCCGTCCTTGAGCACCTCGTCGATCACGACGTGGTCCTTGGGCGGACTCCCGGGTCCATCGTACGGCGGACGGCCGGCGATGTACGCGGCCTCGATCCAGTGGGCGAAGGTTCGCGCCTTCGTCGCCTCGATCATCTTCCGAAGGCCCCCCGTGTGGTCGTTGTGGAGGTGGGTCAGGAGGATGCGCCGGATCGCGGACGGTTCGACGTGGATCTGCGCGAGGTACTTCAGGATCGGTTCGTGGGAGCCCGGAAGCCCCGTGTCTAGGAGGGTCCACGTGCCGCCCTTGTCCTTCAACAGGTAGACGTGTGTCGTGAAATCGGGGGAGGGATCCACCCCTTCTACTTGGTGTACTCCGGGGACGAGCTCGACCATCGACGGACCTTAGGTCCCCGAGCGGCGCTCGTCCTATAGGGCCTTCGCCCGGCCGGCCCGACGCGTCCAGCGGACCGGCGCGACCTGGGAGCGGCGGGGCTTGGCGGACGGTGCGCGGTCGTCCGACGCGCTTTGGAACGCGAGGAACTCGTTGCCGTCTGGGTCGGCGAACCGGAGCGTGACCCCGCCCCACGGCTGGCGCTCCGGGGTTTGCGTGACCCTGGAGCCTGCGCGGAGCAGACGCTGTTCTAGCGCGAAGACGCTGTCCGTCTGGAAGGCGATCCCCGTCGCCGAACCGATACGGGCCCGGGTCTCCGTGTAGTACGGCTCCCCCCATCCCTCGTGGGGGGCGACGAGCGAGAGGGCCGCGGTTCCCTTTCCGAGCGCCAGCTCCACGTAGCCCGTGTCGGCGTCGTGCGATCGAACCGCGAGCCCCAGCACGTCCCGGTACCAGTCCAGCGCGCGCGCCTGGTCGGCGACGACCACCGTGATCCGTTGCAGCTGGGTGAGCCGGCCTGCCCCGCGCGCCGGCGGGGGCTCGAGATTGACGCCCGTACCCGTGGAGGTCGGGTTCCACTCGAGGACCTCGTACCCGACGCCCTCGAGGCTCCGGTACGGGTCGACCCGGAGGATACGCCGGGCCTCGGCGATATCGACGGCGCGGAGCACGAGCAGGTCCCCCCAGGGCTCCGTGAGTACACCATGGGAGACGAGGCGGCCCACCCGGTCCAGGTTGGCCACGAACGCCCGGACGGACCGGGGGTTGGGAAGATCGTCCCGGTCCGGGTCCCCGATCCGGACCGACCGGAGGTAGAGGCGCTTCGGCTTGGGCCCGGGCCGACGCTCGATCGCCTCCACGACCGCACGAGCGGCCGCGCCCTACTTAGCCATCTCCGGCCGCAGAACGGTCGGGCGCGCCCGTTCCCCCGCAGCCCGAGCACGGCGGCGCGGGGTTCCCGGGGCCTGCGAACGCATTCGTTCTCTCGGCGGTGGAGCGTCCAAACGAGACATAGAATTAAATACAAAATCCATCGAGTTTCAGAGCATGCACCACCGCACCGCCGTGGCAATCGCCCTGGTCGTCATCTTGGTCGTATCGAGCCTCGCCCTCGCCTCGGGCGCCGTCCGCGCATCGCCCACCCGGTCCGCCCCCGCGGCCCCGCATCCGGCGGCCACCGACACGATCGCCGCCGTCGCGTACTACGGCTGCGGGTCGACCTTCACGGTCGGCTACGCCTGCGGTGGCATCTACTTCTCCGCCTACGATCCCTCGGACACGACCGCCGTCGTCGCGATCCACGACCTCAACGCGACCCGGGACGGGCTCAACCCGACCCAGGTCCAGAGCTGGAACGTCTCCTTCGCTTCCGGACCGTTCAACGACAGCCTCACCTGGAACATCCACTACGAGCTCCCCCTCACCCTCCTCCTGGGCGGCTGGTGGAACATCACGATCACGGGAACGACGGCCGGCTTCGCCTCCCAGTCGTTCTACGTCCACACCTACACGGTCTCGATGAGCCCGAGCGAGCCCGTCGTGCTCGCCCAGCACATGACCCGAGTCCTCTACTTCGTCGACCAGACGGTCAACGGGGCCCCGACCCAGAACATCTCGAGCCTGACGATGACCGCCACGTACCTGACGAACACGGCGGTCTGGGCCGTGCTCCCGGGCTCGCCGATGAACGTCGGCACGGCCGCGTGGGGGCTCTTCAACGTCTCGATCCCGACGGACGCGAGCACCTTCGGCTCGATCCAGTTCACGCTCTTCGCGAACCTCTCGGCGGGCACGACCCCCAACTCGGAGGTCGGGTTCTTGGACCTCCCCGTCGGCTACGTCGGCAACCCGCAGCTGAGCCTGGGAACGTGTCCCACCGGCTGCAACAGCAACTCGTTCACCGACGGCACCCCCGTCTACGTGAACGTGCAGGCGTACATCTTCGGCTCCACCGCCGTCGGGTCCGCCAACGGCCTTACCGCGACGTTCGAGTTCCTCTCGGGCGTCACCGCGGTGACCCCAACGGGATCCTATCCCAAGACCGTCACGACGAACGCGACGGGCGGGGCGGAGATCGTCTTCATCGCGACCGCATCGGCGACGATGTTCTCGACGACGACGACCAACTCGGTCAAGGTGACCCTCACGGACCCGCGCGACGCGGGCGCCTCGTACGGCCCGACGACCGCGACGTTCACGCTTTCGAACCAGACCCCCGGCACCGCCCGGCTCCAGGTGCTGCTCGACAGCGCCCAGTACTTCGGCGGCGACACGGTCACCGCCACCTGGCAATTGGGAGGCCTCAACGCCTCCATCACCCAGGGCTGGACGGTCTCGGCCTGGTGGGCGTGGGCGGACACGACGTCGACGTTCATCGCCTCCGGGATGATCGGCTCGAGCAACAGCCAGGGCACGTTCTCGTTCGTGGCCCCGATGAACTACTCCGGCCGGATCAGCGTCGATGTCGAAGCGCACAACGTCTCGAGCTCGCTCGACGCGACGCGGATCGCGACCGTCACGGCCCCCGCGATCTTCCTCAACACGGGATCGCTGTACTATGCGCCGGGCGATACCGTCACCGTCTCGGTGACGACCTCGGGCAGCATCTTCCAGAACGCCCAGCTCTATCGGACGATCGTCGACAGCTCGGGGAACGTCCTCCAGAGCGGCGCCTTCACCGGCGGCCAGCTCTCCTTCCCGATCCCCCAGATCGGCGCGCCCACGAGCGTCCGCGTCGACGTCGCGGCCCAGGACCCCGTGCTCGGGATCGTCGGGCAGTCGAGCCTCACGGTCTACGAGGGCTCCGGGATCACCGTGATGGCGGGCGTCTCGACCATCTCGAACTACGCCGACGGGAGCTTCCAGCCGGGCCAGTCGATCCAGATCCACTACGCGATCGCGGCCGTCGGCGTCGCGGTGCTCCCGAAGGTGTTCACCGTCGAGGTCTACCAGTACGGTCTCCAGCTGAGCTCGCAGAGCGGCGCCGCGATCGTCTCGACCTCCTCGGCGTCGGGCGACGTGCCGTTCACGATCCCGTCGGGGACCCCCGCGGGCGTGCAGGTCTTCGAGGTGTTCGTCGTGGCCTCGGGTTGCTACACGGGCTGCTACGCCGCGACCGTCTTCTCCGTGAGCGTCCAGCCGAACCCGTCCGTGCTCGGCTACGAGCTCGGGGCGGGGAGCGGGCTCACCGTCGGGTGGTTCATCCTCTTCGTATTGATCCTCCTGGTGGCCATCCTCTTCTTCTGGATGTTCCGACAGCGGGGCCGCCCGATGATGATGAAGCCCGTGACGATGAGCGGCACCGCTCCTTCGTCGACCTCGGGAGGCACCACAACGTCCCCCGGCACCGGCGGCACCGACGCGTGGAAGGAGAGCCAGGGCGGATCGTCCAATCCCCCGCTCCCGAACCCGCCGAAGTCCTCGTAGTCGCGACCGACCCCAACCCTTTCCCCCGCGCTCCGGGCGGGGACCGATACTCTCTCGGACCTTGGGTCTACTGTGGGAAGGTCGCGGCGAGCGCGCGCACGGACCCTCGCACCGAGCTGAGTGCGAGTCCGCCGAAGTCGAAGATCCCGAGCACCTCGTCGACGCCGGCCTTCGAAAAGCCTTCGAGCGACTCCCGGACCTTCGCCGCGGGACCGAAGAGGGCGAACCCGGCCTCCTCGATCGCCGCGGCGCTCGCGAGCCGTGGGTCCTCGCGGACCCGCTGCTGATAGAACGCGCTTTGGGTTGCGAGCCGGCTGTCGAGGTAGCGCTGGAGTGCTGCGCGGGCCTTCTTCGCCTGGTCCCCCGCGTAGAGATGGAGCGCGACCGCGACCTCGGCGGTACTCCCGCTTGGTAGGTAAGAGCGGAACTCGCGGATCTCCTCGGCGAGGGTCCCCAGATCTGAGACCGTCGCATAGGGGATGAGGGCGACGGAGACATTGCGTCGGGCCACGAACGGCAGGGCCTCGCGACGCTGGACTGCGATCCAGAGGGGCGGGTGCGGCTGCTGGATCGGGCGAACGTTGAGGGTCACCGGCGGCGCCCCGGGCGCTCGCGTCCGGACGGCGGCGCCGGAGAGGGCGGCCCGGACGGTGTCGAAGCTCTCGTCGAACCGTTCGCGCTTCGTTGCTGGATCGACCCCGAATCCTTCGAGCTCCGCGGGGATGTACCCGCTGCCGAGGCCCAGGTTCACGCGACCGCCGCTGAGGCGGTCGAGCAGGGCGTACTCCTCCGCCACCTCCACGGGTTCGTGGAACGGGAGCACGCTGACCATCGCCCCCAATCGGATCCGTTTCGTCCGGGCACCGATCGCGGCCAGCAGGACGGGGGGGGACGGGCAGACGCCACCGGAGTGGAAGTGGTGCTCCGCGACCCAGATCGCGGAGAGACCGGACCGGTCGGCTTCGCGGGCCAGCGCGACGACCTCGCTCCAGCGGTCTCGGCCGCAGGCGACGAGGTCGGCGTACTCGTCGAGGATCGTGAAGGCGCTCAGCCGCACGACGGCTCGACCGGGTGCGGGGTTAAAGGCGCTTGTACCCGCCGACCCGCCGCGTCAAATCTCTCCGCCCCCATGGTCTCCCGTGATCCTGCAGGGAGTGCCCTTCGCGCCCGGCCGGGCGCGCGGCACCATCGTGATCGTGGGCGGGCCGAACGCTGCCGATCGGTCGGTCTCCGATTGTGTCGCGGTCGCGGATTCACTCCTCGCTCTCGCGACGGCGGCCGCTGGGGATCCCAGGCTCCGGGCCGGCGTCGTTGCGGACCCGCGCGTAGGCACGGAGACTCGGGCCCCATCGATCCCGGTCGTCCTCGGGCTCGATCCGGACCTGTTCCTCTCCGGGGACCGGGCGTCAGTCGACGGGGGGCTCGGGACCGTCGAGCTCGAGGGGGTCCGGGCGGTCGACGTCGTGACGGCGTTCCTGGAGCGGGAGGACGGGAGGATCCTGCTCCTCCGGCGCTCCGATCGCGTCGGCAGCTTTCAGGGATACTGGGCGGCCGTCTCCGGCTTCCTCGAAGAGGCGACGCCGCTCGACCAGGCCGTAACGGAGATCGGAGAGGAGACCGGCATTCGGCCGGCCGACCTGCATTTGGCGACGGCCGGTGAGATGGTCTGGGCGCGCGAGGGGGCGACGATCTACCGCGTCCACCCGTTCCGGTTCGCCACGTCGCACACGGAGTTCCACCTCGATTGGGAGCACTCCGAGGCCGAGTGGGTGGACCCCGCCGAGATCCCCCGGCGCCGGTGCGTGCCGAAGCTCGAGCAGGTCTGGGAGGTCGTACGACCCGGCGCGCCCGCGCCCCGCTGACCTCGCACCCGACGGAAGTCGTATAGCCCACGGCCGGTCATTCGGCGGTACGGGCTGGTAGATCAGTTGGAAGATCGCCGGTTTTGCAAACCGGAGGCCTCGGGTTCAAATCCCGACCAGTCCATTCGGAACCTCCAGGTGCGGGCGACCCGGGAGGCGGCCCGCCGCCGAGCGCGAGGGCTTCGACCTACGGCGCGCGACCCCGATCCGGTCGGCGTCCGAGGAGGAACCCGGCGATCGCTCCCGCCGCGCCCAGGGCACCGGCGAGCGCGATGAGAGCACTGAACTCCCAGACGGAAAATCCTGAAGCGCCCGTCGCGGCGGAGGCGTTCTGAGCTCCGGCGACGCCGATCACCGTGAGGTCGGTGATCTGTTGGGCGAAGTGGCCCGCGCTGTCGTAGACCGTCACACCGACCGAGAACTGCCCGGCGGCGAGGGCCCTGCACGCGAACGTCGAGCGATCTTGGGAGGGACAGCCCCCGGGCAGGCCGGAGTAGGCGTAGGAGAGCGGGGCCTGTCCACCGGTGGCGTTCACCGAGAGCACGACCTCCTCCCCCACCCGAACGCTCGTGGGCTGGATCGTGAAGGATAACACCTTGGGCGGCGGAGGGGTGATCGAGTTCGGCGGCGCACCGACGAGGAGCAGCGCCGAGGCGCCGACGGTCCCGACCGAATCGGAGGCGGCGACGGAGACGGTGAACTCTCCGGCCTGGGTGGGCGCGCAGAAGAACGCACCGACGTCCGGTCCGTGGCACCCATCGGGGAGCCCGGCGTACGCGTAGTGGATCGTTCCGGTCCCGCCGCTGGTCATCGTAGAGACCACTGTCGTGGCGCCCAGAGTGATCGAAGCCGGTTCGATGAAGAAGCCCACGATAGAGAGGGGACCCGGGGCGTTCGGAGCCGAGACGTTCAACGCCGTCGAGGCCGAGGCGGGCGGGGCGAGGTGGTCCCAGGCCGTGAGATGGATGGAAAAGGAGCCGGCCTCGGCGGGCAGGCACGTCCACGGGAGCAGCGAGACCGACGAGCAGCCCGCCGGCAAACCGGAGTACGCCACATCGAAGGGGGCCGTTCCGCCTGCGATGATCGCGGAGAGATGGGTGGTCTCTCCCAGACGAACCGCGGACGGCAATGCCGCGAACGCGACAAAGTAGGGCGCAGGGTTGACCTGGAGCTCGAGCTGAGCCCCAGAAGCGTTCCCACGAGAGTCCGTGAGGACCACCGTGACGGAGAACGTCCCCGACGCCGTCGGGGCGCAGGTCAGCATCGAAGTGTTCGCGCTCGAACATCCAGTGGGCAGGCCGGAGTAGCTAAAGG
>JBGOSQ010000024.1:0-29086 GCA_041476045.1 Thermoplasmata archaeon
AGCGGGAGCTCGGCGAAGATGACCCCGCCGAAGCGCTCGTAGTGGCGGGTCGTGTGGAGCGTGAGGAGGCGATCGTGGAACAGCGGACGACCGGTGACGTCCGGGTCGTGGCCCCGCAAGAAGATCGAACAGTTCGAGAGCGCGAGGAACTTCTCCAGCTCGGCCTCGTCGAACGGGGGCGCGATACCTCGGTCGATGTGGGAGGGCGTGCAGTCGGACCACACGACGTCGATGAGCGTGTCGTCGTCCGCGTGCCGAAGACGGTTCTCCCAGTCGGGGGGAGCTCCGCGGGGGAACCCCGCGTGCGAGAGGAAAGCGCCGCTCTTCGTGCGGACCGCGAGCGGCCCGCGCTCGAGCAGGCCCAGCAGACGCGAGTAGCGATCGGCGTCCGGACCCCAGAGCTGGTCGACCTCTTCCGGAAGATCGTGGGGGAGCGCCGGGATCCTCCGGACCATCTCGTGGTTGCCGACGATCAGGACGACGCGCTCGGGGAACTCGGCCGCCAGTCCGAGCAGCCATAGGGAGTTCGCGACCGATCCCTCGGGACAGTCGTGCGGGGCCCGATCGACGTAATCGCCCAAACCAAGCAGGGCGTCCGTCGATCGCGCCGTGAGGAAACGCTCGACCGGAGCCGTCGTCGAGCGCCAGTCCCCGTGCGTGTCGCCGAACACGACCCCGGTCTGCAATCGCGCGTCCGTGAGATCCAGGAGTCCCGGGCGGACGGGGACGTTCGTTTCGAGGCGATCCAGGAGCTCGTCTACCTCCTCGGCGGAGAGGGCGAGTACCTCCTTGGGTCCGGGCCATCGCCCCGTCGCGGGACTTGGTAGTCGGGCGGTCATGGACGGTCCGGGAATGCGGGGGGCCGGAGTTCCCGAGGTCCGGCGGCGGTCCGGACCTCCTTTGAACCGGCGTATGCCCTAGGCAACAGGGTCCTAAGCCCTGCCTCGGTAGCCCCGCCGGCGACGCCGGTCGGATTGGCCGAGCTGGAGCACCCCCGCATGGGAACCATGTCGCTCTCGGATTGGGACCAGTAGCCCCGGCAGGAGTTCCGGCCCGGCAGTCCCAGGAACTTACGGGCGTTCGAACCTGCGTCGCGAGATCCAGAGTCTCGCATGATTGGCCACTACACTACGGGGCTACGGCAAAAGCCAGCGGGGCCGGCCACATAAACGTTGCCGGATACGAGCGGCGCCGGCAGTGCCCGTAGGGCCGGAGCCTCGCGCGCGCACCAAGAGAGATATACCGTAAGGCGCTCGCTGACCCTGAACGAGCTCTGCGATCGGTACACGGAGGGACGGTGACGAAGCCGGCGGTGGAACGTCGCCGACCCTCGACGCTCGCGTCGACTGCCCGCCTTGACCTCGAGGGGGAGGGACGACGCCGTCGCCGACCCGCGCCGCGCGATCTGGCGATCGTGGGTGCGTTCCTGATCCCGCTGGCCGCCGTCGGTCTCGGAGGACGGCTGGAACTCGTCGCCGCCCAGCTGCCGCTCGCCGCGTTGGACCTCTCGCAGTCGTTCCTCCGCATGCTCCTCGCGTACTTTCTCTCGCTCGGGTTCGCGCTGGTCTACGGGTACTTTGCATCGACCCGGAGGAGCAGCGAGCGGATCCTGATCCCGGTACTGGACGTCCTCCAGTCGATACCGATCCTGGGCTTCTTCCCCGTCGTCATCGTCGCTTTCGTCAACGCGACCCCTGGGAGCTGGATCGGCCCGAACATCGCGACGATCTTCCTCATCTTCACGTCAATGGCGTGGAACATGGTCTTCGGCGTCTACGAATCGCTCAAATCGCTGCCGTCGGATCTGCGCGAGGCCTCGGACTCGTTCGGCGTTGGGGGACGGCAACGGATCCGAAAGGTGCTGCTGCCCGCGACGGTGAACCGCTTGGTCTACAACTCCGTCCTCTCGTGGACGGCGGGGTGGTACTTCCTCGTCGCCGCGGAGATCATCTCGCCCTCGGTGCACGGGATCGGCAGCTACCTCCTCTCCGCGGCGATCTCGAACAACGCGGACTCCCTCCTCGCCGGGATCCTCCTGTTGGTGGTGCTGATCGCGGCGCTCGACGTTCTCGTCTGGCGACCCCTCGGACGATGGGCGGAGAAGTATCGGTACGATCAGGTTCCCTCGGGCGTCGACTCGGGCGTATCGGGCACGACGCGAGGGGCCCCGCTCCGACGTGCGGCCGGCTACGTCTACCGGGGGGTCGTGACGGGGGTCTCACGGCTCAGCATGCCCTTGGTGGGACTCGCGATCTCCGCGACCCCCCAGCGGCTCCGGGCCCGGACGCCGGAGCGGACGCGCCTCGCCCGGACGATCGCGCTCGGGGCTCTCCTGGTCCTCGTCTGGCTCCTCCTCATCACGCTCATCGTCAGCGTCGCCGATGTCTTCGCCCGCCCGATCGTTCCGAGCGTCCGCGACCAGATCTCCACCCTTCCCATCGCGCTCGCTGCCTCGTTCGGCCGTCTCGTCCTCGCCTACCTGATCTCCCTCAGCATCGCCCTCGGGCTCGCGTTCTACCTCGTGCAGCGACCGGGTGCGTACCGACTGGGACTCCCGATCGTCGAGGTGATCGCGTCGGTACCGGCGACCGCGTTGTTCCCGTTGTTCATCTTCGCGCTGGTCGCTTTCATCGGCCCCTCCCGGGGGGGATTCCAGGTCGCGTCGATCCTGATGCTCAGCACGGGAATGCTCTGGTACCTGTTCTTCAACCTCCTCTCCGGGCTGCGCAGCATCCCTCCCGATCTCCAGGAGGCGGCCCGATCGCTCGGCCTGCGGCGCTCCCAGTACTACCGTCGGCTCGTGCTCCCCGCGATCTTCCCGGCGTTCGTCACCGGCTCGAACATCGCCTTCGGTGGCGGCTGGAACGCGCTCGTCATCGCCGAATACCTTCAGTACGGCCCGCGAACGTTCTCGGTCCAGGGCATCGGGCAGCTGATCGACCTCGGCAACTACGAACCGGACGGCGCCCCCCTGATGGCGGCTGCGCTCCTGACGATGATCCTCTGCGTCATCGCCGTCAACGAACTCTTATGGAAGCCGCTGTATCGCCGCGCGGCCGACCGCTACCGCATCGACTGAATCGGACGAAGGGCGAACGATGGCGCTCATCGAGGTCGATGGGATCGACAAGAGCTTCGCCTCCCGCCACGGGAGCATCTCGATCATGTCGGACGTCTCCTTCAACGTCTCCGACAACGACTTCCTCGCGATCGTCGGGCCCTCGGGGTGCGGAAAATCGACGCTCCTCCGGCTCATCCAGGGTTTGGACCACCCGACCGGTGGCGAGGTCCGCTTCCGCGGGAACCCGATCCGCGAGGTCTGCCATCAGATGGCGATGGTCTTCCAGAACTTCGCTCTCTACCCCTGGCTCACGGTCGCCCAGAACGTCGCCCTCGGACTAGAGGCGCGGGATACACCACGCGATCGGATAGATGTGCAGGTGGAGCGATACATCTCCGTGACGGGCCTCGTCGGCTTCGAGGAGGCGTACCCGCGCGAGCTGTCGTCCGGGATGCGGCAACGCGTCGGGCTCGCGCGCGCGCTCGCCGTCGAACCGGCGGTCCTCCTGATGGACGAACCGTTCTCGGCCTTGGACCCGCTCACCGCGGAGAGCCTGCGCGAAGAGGTGCTGCAGCTCTGGCGCGATCCCGCCTTGCCGCCGGAGGCGGTCGTCCTCGTCACCCACAACATCGAGGAGGCCCTCGTGATGGCCGATCGGGTCATCGTCCTCTCCCGGCGGCCGGGCCGTGTCCTGGCCGGAGTCCTGGTGAACCTGCCCCGACCCCGGGACCGGAAGTCCCCGGCCTTCTACGAGCTCACTGACTACGTCTACTCGCTGATCACCGAGGGATCGACCTCGGGGTCCCCGTCCCGGGTCACGGTTCCCGGAGCCCCGGGGCCGAAACCGTAGTCGGCCAAGGAGGGACACGCGCGCCCCGCACCTGTCCCGCATCTCGATTCTAGCGAACGCTTATAGGCGGTCGGCCCGGTGGGTAGCAGTCGGGAGCCAACAAGGACCGTGCCGACCGCCTACCCGAAGTGTTCTCCTTCCGAGGTCACGGGTCTCCTCGTGCTCTTGAACGACCACAAAGGGGCGGAGGACGTCGCGCTCCTTGCCGACGATCTCGACCTCGAGATCGACGAGATCCTTCCCGCGCTCGAGTATGCAGAGGTCCTGCAGCTGGTCACGGTCGTCGATGGCCGCGCGACGATCACCGAGCTCGGTAAGTCCCTGCTCTCCGGGTCCATCCGAGACCGGAAGGTCCAGTTGCGGGAGCAGCTCAAGCGAACCACGCTGTTCAAGGCGCTCCTGCGCGCCCTCGACTCCTCCCCGGGGCACCGGCTCACCGAGGAAGAGGTGAACCGGCTGATCGCCTTCACGACGGCGCCGGCCGACGAGTACGTCCAGAACATCATCAACTGGGGCCGCTACACCGAGCTGTTCCGGTACGACTCGGACCAACACGTCCTCCTACCGATCAGAGCTCGGAGCGCACGAGCGAGCGCCTCTTCCGGCCGACCGCCCGCAGGCGGCACCACGGGCGCGAACGAGAGGACATCCTCGGGCGCGGTGCGGTCCTCCACGTCCTCGACCGGGGGCGAGAGCCTGTCGTCGCTCGCGTTCGTAACGGGCTGAGCCCCGCTCTGCGCGCGAAAGTTTAAGGCCGTTCGCGGGTCCCGATGCCCTCAAGGGCACGTAGATCAGCGGAAGATCGCTGCTTTCGCAAAGCAGAGGCCGGGGGTTCAAATCCCCCCGTGTCCACTCAAGGCTCTGAACCCATTCCGGGACGCGTCCCCCCGCTCCGATCTGTCGGTGAGCTGACCCACGCCCGCGGGCCGATCAGGACCGGGGAACGAGGACGGTGGGTCGGTTCCGGGCAAAGCGGCGCAAAGAGGGCACGTCCTCCGCGAAGGTCTTCGCGAGCGTCTTCATCGTCTCTCGCTTGATCTCCGTGGGGGAGAGCTCGGACGATCGCATGTAGCACAGAACGTCGATCGCCGTCCTCCTCCCCACTGGGGAGTAGACCGACACCGTCTTCGAACCCGCGTACGGGCCCTCGAGTTCTTCGTTGATCCTCACCGCCGGACGAATCTCCGTGATGCGGGAGATCATCTTCCTCCATCGACCTCCCCATCGCACCTCACAACTGATGAGGCTGGTCACCGCGGAAAGCTCCTTGGCCTCGAAGTTCCGCAGCGAAGAGCCGTGAGCCTTGGGGTGGAACTCCTGGTCGTTTTCGATGTAGTCCCAGACCGCGTCGATCGGGGCGTCGAAAACGCTCCCTCGATCCTCGAAGTAGGTCATGCTCGGCGACGGGCCTTTCCGCTGCACGATTCCCCGTTAGGAGGACGGGGTATTTTGAACCGGAGGCAGGTTCACTCAACCGGGGAAGACACCCGTGCTGGGATACCCAGGCAACCGATGCCTCCTCCGACCACCGGCAGGCGGGCTCTAACCCCGTTACGGGACATATCCCCCCCGGTCCATCGACGTCCGGGCCGCTCCTCGGGCGAGCCCTCGGGACCTTCGCTCCGGACCTCGGCCACTTCTCGTGAGCTCGACCCAAGAGCCGGTCGGCCGAAGAGCGTCAGCCGCGAAGCGACCGTGCCCGGGTCGCCACGCCGTCCTCCCTCCGTGCCGCATACCGGTCGCATCGCCCCGCGCGCGGACCTCCACGTTCAAGCGTCGTCATCGCCGTGATAGCGGACTCGGTCGAGTTGCCTCCGAAGTCGGGGCAGCTCGTCCTTCACGAACGCCCAGATGTCCTCCAGGTCGACCTCCGCGTAGTCGTGAACGAGACCCCGGTTCCGCAGGCGGCTCAGTCGTTCCCACGGCACCCTAGGGTTCATCTTCTTCATGCCGGGCGAGCTCTTCTCCGCGGACTCCGTCAGGTGGATCAGATCGAGAAGGACCGCCTTCTGAGGAAAACCCCCTTCGAGGAACGCCCCCTTCCCGCCGACGGCGTCGCGCTTGGCCTCCTCGGCGGCCTCGATCATTGCGATCACGCGAAGGCGATCCCGCGAAGCCTTGCCGGTCATAGGGGAACGGCCTCGGTCACGACCTGAGGCTGAACGAACCAGTGAAGACTGCCCTCGGTCGCGACGTCGACGTGCCGGCGGAGGAGGACCTCGAGCTCGAGGGCGAGGTCGACCGACCTCAGACTGGATCCGGTCTTTCGGGATCGGTCGAAGTCCACGAGCAGGTCGATATCGCTCTTGTCGGTGGCCGCGCCCCGCGCAACGGAGCCGAAGACCCGAATCTCACGCGCACGGTAGCGGCGGGCGATGTGTTCAATCCTTGCGCGGTACGGTCCCAGGACCTCCTCGACGCCGAGCCCCCCTCCCCCGATCGGGACTCGGATCTTCGGTTCCTCCCAATAGGGCGACTTGCAGCGAGGGCAGATGCGGACCACGCGGCCTCGGGGTGTCCACGTGTTTCCACACCGGTAGCAATGGAGCTCAGGAATCTCGAGCTCGCGCATGGTCGTACGATATCCCCGGTTGTTAAGAACTTACCTATACGTAAGTTTTCATGTGGCGCGCGTGCACCACTGGTCCAACTGTCCGCACGCTCCCCCGCTCGAGAAGGCGCGAACTGTGGGTGAGAGCCTCCGGGTGCGAGCCGGTTCGGGGGTAGTACCTCGTGAATTCCCCCTGCGTCCACTCGAATCCAGACCCGCTCCGGGGTGTTCTAACCAAGCCGGGTCCCATCCATTACGTCGCATCCCGACGTGTCGCAACCCCCTGCGAAGCGCGGCCTTCAGGCGTCGTCTTCGATCGGGTACCGGTCGCAGTCAATCTGCCGGCGAGGACAGCTGAGCCCGTCCCGCACGAACGTCTCAAGATCCTGCAGATCGAGCTCCGGGTGGTCAGGGGCGACGCCGCGATTCTGCAACCGGCTCCAGCGTTCTCAAGCGATCCGAGAGTCCATGTCCTGACGCCGGACGAATCGTTCTTCGTGGAATCCGTCGGGTGCCGGAACGGTTCTCCCCCCGGGCGCGGGTTTAAGCGATTCGAGATTCGGTCCGGATCGTGGAGAGCCGACGCGGGGACCGAGCCGGCCCTCCACGAGCGCTGGCCGACGTCCTCGCCGATCTGAAACGGCTGGGACGGTCGGAACACCTCCTCGGACGAGCGCGCTTCGGCATCTCCGACGCTACGGGATTCGGCGTCGCGGTTCCCGACCTTCGGCGGTTGGCCCGCCCGCTCCGTCGGGACCACGACCTCGCGCAGAAACTTTGGGCGAGCGGTTCCCTCGATGCCCGAATGCTCGCCGCGATGATCGACGATCCGGCGTGCGTGACACCGACGCAGATGGATCGGTGGGCGAGCGCGTTCAACTCCTGGGCGCTGTGCGACGGCTGCTGCCAAGACCTGTTCGTCCGAACTCCATACGCGCTCGCGAAGGCGCTAGAGTGGAGTCGAAGGCCGGAAGAGTATGTCAAGCGCGCCGGCTTCGCCCTGATGGCCCAGGTAGCGGTCCACCGGGAGGACGTCGGCGCGGCCGCGTTCCGGCATTTCCTGCAACGGATCGAGGGCGAGGCGGGGGACGATCGGCTCTACGTCCGAAAGGGGGTGAACTGGGCTCTACGACAGATCGGCAAGCGATCCAGCGTGTTGCACACCGCCGCAGTGGCCTCGGCGAAACGGATCGCGCGCCTTCCGGGCCGCTCGGCGAGATGGATCGCCTCCGACGCCCTGAGGGAGCTTCGGAGCCCGGAGGTGGGGGCGCGACTGCGCGAACGGGCGACGCGACGGCCGGCTACCAGCCGACCGGCACGTTCCGGTTCTCGCGCTCGAGCCACTCGATCAGCGGAGCGAAGTAGGCCATCATCGCGCTCGCGTCGACGCGTCGTTCCCCGGTGAGCGCGGCGAGCGCCTCGGGCCACGGTCGGCTCGCGCCCATCGCCAACATCTCGATGAGGCGGCGGCCGGCCTCGGGGTTCCCGTAGATCGAGCATCGGTGAAGAGGTCCCTCCCATCCGACGATCTTCGCGAGCGCCTTGTGGAACTGGAACTTGAGCACGTTGGCGAGGAAGTACCGCATGTACGGCACGTTCGCCGCGACGTGGAACTTCGCCCCCGGGTCGAAGTCGGCCTCCGTTCGCACGTTCGGGGGCTGGACCCCCTGGTACTCGCGCTTGAGCTCCCACCAGTTCTCGTTGTACCGCTCGGGCGCGACCCGACCGGAGAACACGTCCCATCGCCACCGGTCGATGAGGTACCCGAACGGGAGGAAAGACACGTTCTCGAGCGCCGTCCGGAGGAGCAGGCCCAGGTCCTTCGACGGGTCCGGGGCGCGGTCGAGGAGCCCCACCTTGACCAGATACTCCGGGGTCACCGAGAGCCCGATCGTGTCCCCGACCGCCTCGTGGAATCCGTCGTTCGCGCTTTCGCGATAGAGGAACGGCTGGGCGCGGTACGCACGTTGGTAGTAGTTGTGACCGAGCTCGTGGTGGATCGTTTGGAAATCCTCGCCGGTGATGTCGATGCACATCTTGATCCGGAGGTCGTCCTCGAAGTCGATGTCCCAGGCGCTCGCGTGGCAGACGACCTCGCGGTCGCGCGGCCGCACCAAGAGCGAGCGCTCCCAGAAGCTCGGAGGCAGGCCGTCGAAACCGAGGGAGACGAAGAACCGCTCCGCGAACCGGACCATGTCCGTCGCCGACGTACCGCGCCGCCGGAGGATATCGGTGAGATCGAACCCAGGGTCCGCATCGGCCGGGGCGGCGATCGGGAAGACGGAATCCCAGCTCTGGGCCCACATGTTCCCGAGGAGGTGGGCCGGGATGGGTCCCGATGCCGGGACGACCTCGGGCCCGTACTGAGCGCGGAGCCGACCGCGCACGTGGGCGTGCAACGCGGTGTAGAGCGGCTTGACCTGCTGCCAGACCCGCTCGACGTCGGCGGCGAAGTCTGCCGGGGGCATGTCGTACTTCGATCGCCACATCGCGCCCGTGTCGGCGAATCCGATCTCGGCGGCGCCGCGATTCGCAAGCTCGACGTACCGGACGAACTGCGGCCGGATCGGGCGGGCGATCCTGTGCCAGCCCGACCAGATCTCCTCGAGCTCGGCGGGGGAGCGGCTCTCCTCGAGTCGGTGCGAGAGTCCCTGCAGGTCCAGCGCTTCCGTCGACCCGGCCGGCTGGAACGTCCCTTTCGCGTACGTCGCCTGCATCGCGGTCACGGTCTCCGTGAGCTCCTTCGCCTCGGCCGCGTCGACGGGCGCCATGAGGGGGAGTGAGAGCCGCAGGAGCGTCGCCTTGCGCCGCAGCGTCGGCGTCGATAGCACCGGGCCCAGTCGCGTGGCCTCCTTCGCGAGCGAGACGGTCTCGGCGATCAGGCGGGCGTAGGTCCGGGACGCGAGCGCCTGGGTGTCGTCGGTGATGTACGTGGCCTGGATCCACTCGGCCCTCGAGGACTCGATCGAGAGGTCTAGAAGGCGGGCCTCGGCGGCGCGCATCCACGCTTCGGGGTCCGGGGCGCTCGGAGTGCTCATGTCCGTCGAACTCGGCCCCCCGTAGACGCGACGGGATAAGACGGCGCGCGCTCGCGATCCCTCGCTCTTCCGAGGAGGGACGGGTCTACCGGGTCGAGGGTGCGGGGGATCGGGGTCGGCGCCGCACGAGCAGGGCCGCGACGAGGGCAACCGCGATGACCGTGATGCCGACGATCACGAGCAGCGTCGTGAGATCGACCCCCGCCAATCCGCCGCCGTTCCCTCGCACTTCCCAGGTGATGGTCGCGTTCACCGAGACCCCCGCGTCGTCGAGCACGTGGACGACGATCGAGTAGGACCCGGAGCCCGTCGGGGTGCAGGAGAGCACCGGACGGTCCGAGGAGGAGCAACCGCCCGGCAGCCCCGTCCAGGAATACGAGTACGGCGCGCTTCCGCCGGCGGCGGTCGCGACGAGGAGTGAAGCCTGGCCGGTCTGCCCGGTCGACGGTGTGGGGAGGCTGACGGAGAGGAGCGGTCGGACGTCGATCGCGAGCGGGGCGCTCGCGACGACGACCCCGTTCGTGTCGGTGGTGGTCTCGTACACGGAGGCGGGACCGGAAGCGGTCGGCGTGCAGGAGAGACCGGAAAGGTTCTGGCTGAAGCATCCCGCCGGGAGCCCCCACCAGTCGAAGGCGTACGAACCCGAGCCGCCCGAGGGGGTCGCCACGAGGGCAAAGGCCTGACCGACGTCGACGAACGAACGCGTCGCGACCATCGAGGTCACGAGCGCGTCGGCGACCGTGAAGAGCAGCGACTGAGAGCGAGCGACGCCGTTTGCGTCGGTGAGCACGACCGTGAGGGACGTCGTCGCCGCCCGGACCGCCGAGCAATTCACCCACGCCGTCCCCGAGTCGATGCACCCGGCGGGTAGTCCGATCCACTGGTACGAGTAGGGGGCGCGTCCGCCCGTGGCCACCGCCGCAAGCGCGATCGCTTGCCCGACATCGGCGCCGTTGTGGGGTGACGCGAACAATTGGACCTGAGGCGCCGCCACGACGGTCAGCGAGAACGGGACGAGCGTGAGATTCCTGACCTGGGAGGCGGGCACGCAGCTCGAGGTCGTGTAGACGCCGAAGTAGCCGCCGAGTCCGACCGGATACGAGCCGACCGACGAGTACGTGTGGCTCCAGGACAGGGCCGACGCGCTCGGCGAACAGACGGAGCTGACCGTCGTACCATCCCCGAGCGGAACCGACGCGGAACAGTAGAGACCGAACAGGCTCGAACACGTCACGTTCAACGCGGAGACCGTGATGGTGACCGGAGAACCCACGTCGGCCCCGTCGGGAACCGTGGCGAGGACCGAGGACGCGGGGCCGGTGGTTCGAACAGGGGCGATCCAGGAATTCCAGAGATGTGTTGGGGTGAGATACTGCGCCGCGACCCAGATCACGGGGCTCGTGGGGTCGGCCCCCGCCCCGAAGTAGTCGCCATACCGGCACGGACCGCCGCAGTTCTGGCTCGATGTACCTGCAATCACCGTGCGGTACGCCTGGAGGGTTCCCGGCGTATCGGTGGACGCCTGGCCCGTAACACCTCCGCTCGGGTCGACGGTCGATGAGGAGTAGCCGAAGACCATCGTCATGTCGCCCGCGTGGTCGAGCGCGATCGCGGGATAGTAGAGGTCGAGGCCGACGAACCCGTAATCGAAATCCTGAAGCGCCGTCGCCGACGTCGTGTCGATCTCGACAACGCGAATGCACGCGCGCGGACCGGAGTAATTGTTGGGACTGCATTGGCTGTCGAACGCCATCCACAGATTGCCGGACTGCCAAACCGCTGTCTGCACTCTTGTGTCGGCGGAGTCGATCTGCCCGCCGCCCGGCTCCTGGCCCGAAGGTGCGATCGCGTAGGCCCCCACGCTGACGTTGGCCATGGCGACGGTGCTCGTCGGCGGCACCCCCGTCACCGCCCAGAGGGTGATCGAAATCGGGCTCGCGGAGGTCGAGCTCGCGAAGTACTGTGTCGTTGTGGATCCGAGGCTCTGCACCGGGTGGATCGAAAAGTAGTTCGGATCCGGTCCCCAGCTCTGGACCGCGGCCGAACTGCCGTTGAGGACCGAGGCCTTGTCGACGACCCAGTATTCCGATCCGAAGGGGGCCCCGGTCGTCTCCGAGAACATGTTCCCGCCGAAGGCCACGAGCAAGTCGCTGACGCCGAGGATCGGCTGGTCGGGAAACTCTCCCGACGGCGCCGTCACCGTCGTGTAGAGGGTCCACGCCCCCGATGCGTCCGAGGTCGACGAGACGGCGAACCGGACGAGACCCGTTCCCGTCGGGCCGGCGTCGAACATCGATGCGAACCACCGACCGCTCGCGTTATCGTAGAGCGCGCGGGGATCGCTCAGGAAGTCCGAACCGGACGCGAAGAAGGAGGTCGCGCTCACCGACTGGACCGGCGCGCCCTGCTTCGTCCAGACCTCCATCCAGAGGTTGACGAACTCGACCACCTGGGTAGGGCCGGCGGCGACGATCACATCCGGCGGAGCGCATCCGCACTGAGAATCATCCAACCCGGAGAAGCCGGGGCCGACGGTGAGCGACGCCGGCCCGACGGCCGCAACTCGGGCGCCGCCCTGGGCGATCGCCCTGGGGGGGGGCGAATGGGTCTGCAGGACGCGATGTCCGCTCATGCCCGTGGGTATGGGCTCCGACGGGAGGTCGCGGACCACAACGGTGCCCACAGGGAGCGCAACGCTCGCGTGCGAGCTTTCGGTCCCTAGGGTCCATGCGAGTGACGTTGAGACCATTCGATTGATCCCGGTCGGTTGAGCCGGAGTCGTGGGCGCGGCGGAGGAGGAAGGAGAGATCGTGGGCGGGATCGAGAGTAGGACCACGAGCAGGGTCGCGGCAAGGATCGTGCGCGAGCGGAGGTGGACCCTCGCGTGGAGGCACGGGTGGACCAGCCTGCGACTCGCCATTGCAGTCGGCGCCGCTTACCAAGAGGCGCTTATTACGGGGCCGTCAAGACCGTCGAACCCTTCGATGCAGCGTAAACCTCGACCGACCGGCCTCGCTGTTCCGGGGGTTTTCCTCGCGAGCCGCGAGGTTCCGAACGGGGCGACGCCGGGCCCGGAGAGCTCGTCTCACGCAAGAACGAGTGTTGAGACGCAGCATTCGCGGAGGCGCTGGCGCCCTTCGATCCCTCGAGAGAGACCGTGATCGTTCGTCGGGGAACGTCCGCCACATGTCAGCCGCCGGCCCCCGATAGTAGAAAGTTTCCGGCCCCTTTCCTTCCTTTGGACCTGCCCTCTTTATGTATGACATCCGTCTGACAAACGACCAGGTGCGACGTGTCGGATAACCTGACGAACCTGGTCCCGCTGGCGGCGCTGGCAGCGACGGTCGAGACGGAGCCGACCGAGGATCTTCCGCTCGCGTACGTCCCTCGCATTCCGATTGCCGCGAACTTCCGGGAGCTCCTGGAGCGCTCCGTCGGGTGGGGGCGCCGCTGATGGCAGCGAGCCTCAAACCCCGCGAGCTCGCCGCTCCGACCCCGCCGCCCGCGCCGGCCCCCCGCCTGTTCCTCGGACACGGCACGCCGAGGGGGTATGGGTACCGTCCCCGCCTCAGCCCGGAGGCCGCCGCGGCCTTCGCCACGTTCGTCGATAGCGCGAGAGCCCGCGCCGCGATGCAAGGCCGGACGCTCGTCTACACGGTCCGCTGGGGCTAGCGCTACCCATCGGTCCGCGCAGGCGGAAGCGGGTCCTCCGATGGCAGGGATTCGCTCCGGGGCTTGAGCCGTCGCGCGACGGGTGCCTCGCGGACCAGCGCTTCCTTCGAGAGGGCGTCGGCCCGCGCGTTCTCCGTCCGCGGTATCCACTCGAACCGGACCTCCTCGAACCCCTCCGAAAGCCGCTGCAGGAGTTCGTGATACGGCCGGAGCCGCTCCGACCGGACCTCGTACTCGCCCTGCATCTGACGGACGAGGAGCTGGCTGTCGCCGAAGAGCAGCACCGTCCCGCGGAATTTCTGACCTCGCAGCCACTCGAGAGCGCGGATCGCCGCCACGTACTCGGCGACGTTGTTCGAGGCGCTCGGGGACCACGGCTGCACCGCGAGGCCGGATTCCTCGTAGACGGCGGGTTCGCCGTCGACCGTGAACCCGTAGGTGGCCACCCCGCCGCCGCGCGGGGGCTGGCAGGCACCGTCGAAATGGACCCGGGCCACCGACGGGAACACGGTCTGCCCTCGCGGGATCGCCGCCTCGAGCGGGTCCGGCGTCATCGGATACCCCTCCGGCCACCGGTCCCGACCGCGGCCGGCTTCTTGAGCTTAGGACAGCTGCAGTAGACCTCGTCCCGCACGCAGGGGGCGCAGCGGACCGCCCCCGCGAGAAGGAACAACGGCCGGCCGCACCCCCGGCAGGCGCGCCGGCGGCCGCACCGCACGCATTCGGCGACGTTCCACGGGATCGCCGTATAGCACTGCCGGCAGTTCGTCGACTCCTTCGGGCTCGGCTCGTACCGCAGGCGCTCGTCGAACGCCGGCCGACGCTCGACCTTCCGAAGGAAGTTCTCGTCCGGGTTCCCAAAAACGCCGGAGACGGTCGTGATACTCGGGTCGGGGGCCGAGGCACCGAGGAGGAGCACGCTGATCGCGATCGGAAGGCACATCGCACCGATCTGGAACTCGAGATCGATCTGGAGCGCTCCGTAGAGGGCGATCGGCGAGACCATGAGCGCGACGCCGGTGAGGAACACCAGCACTCCAAGAAGGGTGATGCGCCGGTTCATCGCGCAACAGACCGCGACGGCGGTCGGCGTAGAGATTCAGCGAGACCGTACTATAAAGAACGGGCCGCAGCGGCCGGGGCGCTGCCTCCGTTCCCAAAGCTTCTTCCGCCATCGGTCTCATCGTTGGGACGGTCGCCGTTGACGGTCATGCACCTTCCCCCGCTTCCGCCGTCGCGACCCCTCGGCGTCGCGATCCTCGCGGTCCTCATCGGACTCGTCGGGGGCCTGCTCCTCATTGGCGCGATCGCGATCATCGCCCTTTCCGCCGCGATCGCGGTCTTGAGCCAATTCTCGCTGTTCGGCGTCGGGGTCCTCGGCGGGGTCCTGCTGCTCATCTTTGCGATCGTACTGCTGGTCGTCGCTTTCGGGCTCTGGCACCTCGAGATGTGGGCGCTCGGCCTCTCGATCATCGTCATACTCATCCTCCTCGTCTCGAGCGCGCTCCAGCACCTGGTGTCCTTCTCGACCGCGGTGCTCCTCCTGCTCCTCGTCTATCTCGTCGTCGTCCGGCACCACTTCCGGTAGACCCCCCCGATCCCCGACGGGAAGGCGTTTTGTGCGCCGTAGGTCCTCCCCGACCGATGGCGAACCCCGTGGTGACGTTCCGGACGACGCTCGGCGACATCCAGATGGAGATCTACCAGGACAAGGTGCCGAAGACGGCGGGCAACTTCCTCACCCTCGCGAAGAAGGGGTTCTACACGGGGCTCACCTTCCACCGGGTCATCCCCGGTTTCATGATCCAGGGCGGCTGCCCCAAGGGCGACGGTACCGGTGGGCCGGGCTACGAGATCCCGGACGAGTTCGACTGGTCGCTCCACCACTCGGGCCCTGGGATCCTCTCGATGGCGAACGCGGGACCGAACACGGGCGGGAGCCAGTTCTTCATCACGCTCGCCGCGACGGGCTGGCTCGACGGCAAGCACGCGATCTTCGGGGCGGTCACGAAGGGCCAGGACGTCGTTCAGAAGATCGGGGGCGTGCCCCGGGATGGCCACGACAGACCCAAGACCGCCGTCCAGGTGACGCAGGTCACCGTGGCCTGATCGGCGCGCGCGATCGACCGGCCCCGCTCAGAGCGCGTACTCGTAGAACACGCGCTCGCCGGGCCGGACCAAGTCCTCGACGGTCGTGACGATGCCCGCCGCAATCCCGAACAGCGGGACGAGGAGGGCGTACTGGAGGAACTTGCCGAAGTCGAGCGCGATGCTGATCTTGTCGTCCGGCGAGAACCCCACCGACGCGATCGGGATCAGATAGAGCAGGTACGCGAGCGAGACGAGCGACGCGACGCTCGTCAATGGCCCGAAGGCCTTCGTCGGACGTGCGATGTAGCGGAGCCCCCCGACGACCGCGACGACGATCCCGAGGAGGACGAGGCCGGCGATCGAGATCGGGGTCGTGAACCCGTAGCCATTGACGAGATTGAAGAGCCACCACGGTACGATGACGATCGCGACGATCGTCAGCGCGGCCCGGATCGAACCATAGGCGATCCGACGCCCGAGCGGCGGGATCCGAAGAACGGGCTTCGGCGTTCCGGCCGTGGGGGCCGGGGCGGCCGATGGAGGGGACGGCGTGGACGAAGCGGCCGGCGTCTCCTCATCCGGGGTCGTCGGCTCGTCGGGCAACTCCGGCGTGCTCATGGTATCGGCTCCGGCGGGAGGGCGACGGTGAGACCGCCCCCCGAGTACGACGCGAGGATCTGCCCGCCGGACGGATTGCACGACGGGGAGGCGTAGAACGCGAACCCCTGGTTCATCATGTTCTGGGGCGGCACGTTCACCGCCACCGATCCCGTGGAGCAGCTCGCGCCCGTGGCGCTCTCGACGGTGAACGTGATCGTTCCGACGTCGGCGAAGCTCGCGTGGTTCGAGAAGGCGATCGTGACGGGAACCAGGACCGTTCCGTTCGTCTGCAAGCTCGGGGTGCCCGGCGCGGCGGAAAAGTTGTAGAACGGCGCGCCCCAGTTCTGACTCAGATTGCCGGCGAGGTGCACGACGAAGATGGAGGCGAACGTGGCGTTGACCCAGACGCGGGCCGGTAGCGTGGCGTCCTGCGTCACGAGGGCCGCGGCGCTCCCGGCCAGCGGAACCCAGATCGAGAACGGGATCGAGCTCGTGGCCCCGGCCGGGATCGTCAGATCGCCGGATCCCCCGAGCGCGAGCAGGCCGATCGAGGCGTTGCGGAGCTCGATCGATACGGTCAGCGGCGAGATCGCGTAATAGCCCGGATTCGACAGGTTGATCGCGTAGGTGAGGAGGACCGTTCCGTTCGGCTCGAGCACCACGGAGGACGACCCTTTTCCCTGTCCGACCTCGGGCCGGAGCTGGGCCGCGGAATACGCCGCGGTTGCGAGGAAGATGATCAGGATGACCAGGACCGCGGTTCCAATGCCGGCGACGATCTGACCGATTCGATACAGCGGCGGCGCCCGACCGGCCATCGGAGGTACGAGGCGTCCGGGTGGGTCTTAAACCCCCCGCGGCAGAGGAGACGGGTCTACCCGCGTTCCCCCGTGTCGCGGATACTCATCGGTCCGGACCGGTGCGCGGCGCGGGGCCGTCCCGTTCCCCGTTGGATCCGTTCGTCCGACCGACGGGGCTGACCGCCCGCCAGAGCGCGGCGATGAGGAGTCCTCCGAGCACTTGGGCGATGAGATAGATCCCCAGGTCCGTGTAGACGCCGGAGAGGAGCGCCGGGGCGATCGATCGCGCGGGATTGAGCGAGACTCCGGTGAGCGGGCCGGCGAGGAACGTAGCGAACGCGACCACGAGCGCCGGCACGAGGAGTCGCCAACGTCGGTTCCCCTCTCCCCGATCGGCGATAGAGAATACCGAGACCACGAGGAGGGCGGTAAAGACGAACTCGACGGGAAAGACCTCGAGGCGATACCCGGGGGACGGCACGTCCGCCCCGAGGCGTACTCCGCGCCCTACTGCGGTCAGCACCGCGAGGCTCCCGATGAGGGCCCCCACGAACTGCGACGCGACATAGACCGGCCACGCCCGCCAGGGGATCCGACCGCTGGCCGCGAGGGCCGTCGTCACGACCGGGTTGAGGTGCGCGCCGGAACTCCGGGCGAAGAGCAGGACGGGGATCAGGACCGCAAAGAACCACGCGAGAGCGAGCAACGAGATCGGCAGGAACCCTGCCTGCTCGCCCGCGACGATCGTTCCCGTCCCGATGCCGACGAGGAGGGCCGTGCCGACGATCTCGTCGGCGGCGCGTTGGCCGTACGACGGCCCGTTCATCCGCCGCGGACCGTGACGGCCGGGCCTGCTGCCGACGCCGCGATCTCGCGCCGAAGCTCGGCGACCCGTCGGAGGAGCTCCGAGCGGACGGTTCGGAACCCTTCGTCCTCGAGCCGCGCGGGGTCGAGAAGCCCCCAGTCCCTCAACGGCAGCTGCTTAAGTCGCGCCGGACAGCTCGCATCGTCGAGACAGCCCATCGTGATCCGTATCGCTGCCGCTTCCATCTCCTGGACCTCGAGGGCGCGCGGGGGGTGGGGCGGGAGAACGAGCCCGATCTCCTCCAGCATCGGCCCCGTCCGGACGTCGGGGGTCGCGGCGGGACGGGTCCCCGCCGATACGGCCCGCCATCCCTCAGGGGGGTTGGCGTTGAACATCGCCTCGGCCATCATCGACCGGCAGGCGTTGTGGACGCAGATGAAGAGGACGTAGTTTCCGCCCGGCATGGTCAGGCGCGAGGACGAACGCCACGGACGGACGCCGAAACTACCCCCAGGTCGTCCGGACCGGCAAGTCCGACCGCCTCCGCCGAGAGCCCCGCGACGTCGATCCGAACCTCGACGAATCCCACCTCGGTGAGCATCCGCTCGATCTCGCCCGCGGGAACCGCCCCCGAGGAACAGGCGGACCATCGCGCGGGATCCCGCCGCGCCGCCTCCGGGATCGGACGCGTCGCCACCATATCCGATGTCGCAAGGCGACCTCCAGGACGGAGGACCCGGAAGGCCTCGGCGTAGACCTGGCGCTTGTCCGCGGCGAGGTTGATGACGCAGTTGGAGAGAACGACGTCGACGCTCGCGTCGGCGACCGGAAGGTGCTCGATCTCGCCGAGACGGAACTCGACCTGTTGGTAGCCACCGCGCGCCGCGGCGGCACGCGATCGCTCGATCATCTCCGGCGTCATGTCGACCCCGATGACCCGGCCCGACGGTCCCACGCGCTGCGCCGCGAGGAAGCAATCGATACCGCCACCGCTGCCCAGGTCGAGGACCGTTTCGCCCTCGGTGAGCGACGCCAGCCCCGTCGGGTTTCCGCACCCGAGGCCCAGGTCGGCGCCGTCCGGAAGGTTCGCGAGGTCCGCGGGAGCGTACCCGAGCGTCCCGGAAAGGCTCGCCGACTCACACGCACCGCCGCTGCCGCACCCCGCTCCCCCGCAGCATTCCTCCCCGCAACACGGCTCCGACCCGCGCGCGACCTGAGCGTAGTGCTCCCGCACCTTCGGTCGAACGTCCGTCGAGGACAGCTCGCCGGCGGGGTCGGATCCGCTCACGGGACCTCCACGGACACGCCGGGCACCAGGCGATAGTACGCCCACTTCCCGCGGCGCTCCGACGCGACGAGTCCCGCGCCGACGAGGACGCCCATGTGGTGGCTCACCGTCGCGTGGGAGACGCCGAGCGACGCCTGGATCTCGCACGCGCAGAGCTCGCGACGGTCCTTGAGGAGGCTCAGCGCGGTGAGACGGCTCGGATCGGCCATCGCGCGTGCCCGCTGGAGCGCGCTCCGGAAGCCGGCGCCCTTCTGCGCCGCCCGGCCCAGCCCGCGGAACTCGGTGAGGCAACAGGCGGCGTCCTCGCCCGTCAGACGTTCCAGCCGAGGTCCGAGGGCCTGCTCCGTCGCGATCATCATGTTGACGTAGGTCTACATGAGATATGTAGATATCGGTCGACATGGGCCGGGGAACGAGTTCCTTCCCGAGCTCGCCGTCGCGCCCCCGCTCGGATCCAGCCACTGGAGGGACTTGAACCCTCGACCTGCTGATTACGAATCAGCTGCTCTGCCAACTGAGCTACAGTGGCGCCGTTCCGCGAGCACGGATTGCCGCCTATAATGCTGCCGTCCGAGGAAGGGTCAGACCGCGTCGAGCGCCTGACGGACGTCCCGGACGAGATCGTCGGTCTCCTCGATGCCGAGGGAGAGCCGGACGAGCCCGTCCCCGATCCCGCGGTCGGCCCGTTCCTCCGCGGTGAGGTACCGGTGCGAGGTCTGGACGGGGAGGCTCACGAGGCTCTCCGCGCCGCCCAGGCTCGGCGCGACCTGGATCAACTGCAGCCGGCGCAGGAAGCGCTCGGCGCCCCCCAGCCCGCCCCGCACCTCGATCGACACCATCCCGCCTCGGCCGGTCATCTGACGCGCGGCGATCGCCTCCGCCTCGGGCGATGCGGACCCCGGAAAGAAGACCTTTCGGACGTTCCGATGGCCCTCGATGGCCTCTCGGACCGCGCGTGCGTTCTCGTTGTGGCGGGCCATTCGAACGCCGAGCGTCCGAAGACCGCGCGTCAGGAGGAAGGCGGCGAACGGGTCGAGGACCGAGCCCAGGGCCCGGTGGGTCGCGTCGATGCGGCGGAGCAGGCTCGCCGGTCCGGCAACGACGCCGGCCATGAGATCGGAGTGTCCCCCCAGGTACTTGGTCCCGCTATGGACCGCAAGATCGATTCCGAGGGCGATCGGGCGCTGATTGAGCGGCGTCGCGAACGTGTTGTCCACGACCGAGATCGCCCCCACACGGTCGGCGGCGGCGCCCCATCGTGCGAGGTCGTAGACCCGGAGGAGGGGATTCGTCGGGCTCTCTAGCATCACGACGCGCGTCGCCGAGCCTACAATGTCCTCCGGCGCCCCGGCCTCGTCGTTTCGTACCCAACGAACCGTGACGCCCATCCGCGGGAGCAGGTCGGAGAGGAGCCCCAAGGTGCCGCCGTAGAGGTCCTCGAGGGCCACGACCTCGTCCCCCGCGCTGAGGAACGTGAGCAGCGTCGCCGAGATCGCGCCCATGCCGGACGCGAAGACGCGGGCGTCCTCGGCTCCCTCGAGGCGCCGGACGAGCTCGGCCGCGACCTCGTGGCTCGGGTTGCCGTTCCGCGTGTAGTGGTAGATCTTTCCGCCGGGCCCCGCGTCGGAGAACTCCGCCGGGAACTGGAAGGTGGAGGTCTGATAGATCGGGGGGACGATCGCGCCCGCGTTGCGTTCGGGCCGGCGCGCACCGTGGACGAGTCCCGTGGCGGGACCGATCCATTCCGGGAGCGGGTCGAACTCCGGCGGATCGTGCTCCTCGAGGGGCCGGTCGCGGGGCTTCCGATCGCTCACCTTGCTGCCTCGCGCGCCTTCCGTGTGTGGCCCTCGGCGAGCAGTCGGATCCGTTCGATCGCATGGATCTCGTCCAGGTACGATGCGACCGAGGGCGGAACGAGCGAGCGCCAGCCATCCCCCTCGACCATCGCCGCGCGGACCCGGGCCCCTTCAAAGCGCGCGCGGTCGAGGAGGCCGGGGCTCTCCACGCGATACGAGGCGCGCTCGAACAGCGTGCGAGTGAGGGGGTTGTTCGTGTAGACGGTCTCGAACGGCGGGAGGAGCGAGACGACGTGCGAGACCCAGAGGGCGTGGCGGTCGAGGTCGGTCAGCGGGACCGGAAGGCACCGGTCGATCTTTGCCTCGACGAGGGCGCGCTCGATCATCTCGAACCGCTCGCCGGCGGTGAACGGATTGTCGGTCGTGAACGACGCCTGGGCGCTTCCGATCCCGAGCAATAGGCTCCGCTCCGGATGGTCCCGACGGATCGCCCGGACGACGCCGAGATGCCCCAGGTGGAACGGCTGGAAGCGCCCGACGAGGAGGCCCCGCACGCCGAGCTCCCCCTCGGGATCACTCGGGCGAGAGGTCCTCGACGTCGTCGAGGAACTCGTCGATGTGCGGGCAGCGCGCGGTCAGGTAGTGCCGGCAGTGCTCGCACCGGGTATCGTCGAGCGGACCACGGAGCGCGTTGTTGAACACGTAGCAGGGCCGGCCGATGAACTTGTCCTCGTCCGGCTCCAGGTCGCCCGACGGAGGCTCCCGCGGGAGGACGGGCGCATGCATCGGGATGCGGACGGTGCCTCTCACGAACCCGTGGGCCGAACCGGCGGAGCCGGCAGCCCACCCCCACCGGAGGGATCGGTACGGCTGGTGGCGTGGACCATCGCGGCGAGGCGCTCCAGGAGGGACTCCTTCTGGGTCCCCGCGCCGACGAGGGCGTACTTGAGGACGTCCCGGAGGGTCCGGACGGGGATGATCTCGATCGCGCCACGGTAGCGGGATTCGAGGACGAGGTCGGCCAAGTTGTCCTCGGGGATGAGGACGCGGCGGAGGCCGGAGTCGGCGGCCGCCTCGACCTTCGCGGTGACGCCGCCCACGGGGAGCACCTGGCCCCGGACCGAGAGCGAACCGGTCATCGCGACGGACTGGTCGACGGGGACGCCCTCGAGCGCGGAGATGACAGCGGTCGCGATCGAGACCGAGGCGCTGTCGCCCTCGACGCCTTCCGAGGTCCCGACGAACTGGATGTGGATGTCGTAGCGCGAGATGTCCTCGCCGGTGTATTTCTTGATGAGCGCGCTGACGTTCTGGACGGCCTCCTTCGCGATGTCGCCGAGCTTGCCGGTGGCGACGACGACCCCTCCGTTCCTCGTCTGGGCGGGAGTGACCTCGGCGACGATCGGCAGGACGATGCCGGAGAACTCGCTCATCCCCGTCTGGGCGTTGATCGCGGCGAGGCCGTTGACGATCCCGACGGCCGCGCCCTCGGTCGAGAACATGCGGTACTCCTTGCGGACCTCGATGTACCGGTCCGCGATCTGCTGCTCCAGCGAGCGGCTCGATCGCTTCGCCCGGACGACGTGATCGGAGGTAACGAAGTGGGCCCCCTCGGCGTTCGCGATGTCGCCCGCGACGCGGACGAGCCCGCCGAGTTCCCGCAGCCGTAGCGTGAGCTGACCGGATCGACCGGACCGCCGCTGCGCCTCTCGGATGACCTCGATGACGGCGGACATCTCGAAGTGGGCGATCTTCTTGTCCTTCGTCACTTCCTGGGCGACGAACCGGACGAGCTTCATCCGGTTCTCCTGCGTGTCCGGCATCATGGTCTTGACGTAGACCTCGTAGCCGTAGCCGCGGATCCGCGACCGGAGCGCGGGGTGCATCGACTGCACGGAATCGATGTTGCCCGCGGCGACGAGGACGAAGTCGGCGGGGACCGGCTCGGTCTTGACCATGGCGCCGGCGGAGCGCTCGGACTGGCCGACGATCGGGAACTTCCGCTCCTGGAGCGCGGTAAGGAGCGAGTGCTGGCTCTCGATCTTAAGGAGGTTGATCTCGTCGACGAACAGGACGCCGCCGTTGGCCTTGTGGATCGCGCCGACCTCCACGCGCTCGTGGGGCGGGGTCTCGAGGCCGCCGGACTGGAACGGGTCGTGCTTCACGTCGCCGAGGAGGGCCCCCGCGTGGGCGCCCGTCGCGTCGATGAACGGCGGCCGCTCGTCGGGGGTGTGCGAGACCAGGAGCTTCGCGACAACGCTCCCGGCATCGTTCCGGCCCCCCGTGAACCGGGTGAGGACGAAGAGGAAGACGATGATGAAGATCCCGATCAAGATGGCCGTGGGATCGTGGGTCGGGCTCGTGATGACGGCCCACGCAACGATCGCGAGGACCGCGAAGGCGGCGATGACGAGGATGATCGTTCGGGTCTCCTTCTTCTGGGCCGCCTCGAGCTTCTGCGCGGCGACGATCTCCTTTCCCTTGCCGGACGGGACCACGCGGATCTTCGGCTCGTTCGGATCGTCGACGTTCGGGTAGGCCAGGATGTCCTGGAGCTGCTCCTTCGGCAGGAAGTCGGTCATCGCGCGGGCCAGCATGCTCTTGCCGGTCCCGGGCTCGCCGATGAGGATCATGTGCCGCTTCTGGGTGGCGGCCTTCTTCGCGACCTCGACCGCGTCGTCCTGGCCGATCACCTGGTCCAAGAGCCGCGGCGGGACCTCGACGTTGGCCGTCGATTCATAGGCGAGCGAGCGACCCCAGACTTCCAGGGCGTTCGGAGGTGCTCCCTCGTCCGGTGGATTCGGGAGATTCCCCGTAACTGCCTCGCAGCACCCACCGCGGAGCCCGCGGGACCGGTGCCGTGTAAAACAGAGGGGGCCGCCATATAAATCATTTAGCGGACGGAATCGCAATCTCGTCTCGGAAAGCGCCGTTTGAGCCCCCCGACCGGCGGGGTAGCGCCGGTGTTCGGGGCCCGTTATCTACGGCGTCGCGCTCGGACGGCCGGATATCGTGACGACGTCGCTGGCGGGGGCACCGGTTGCCGAGGCCGTCCTCGCGGAGGCCCGCGCCTCCGCCCGCACATCGAGCCGGACCCCGATGCTGGCGAGCGTCCATCGCGCGGAAAACGGCCCGTTCGCCGTCTACCTCAAGAACCAGGCTCGCAACGCCGAGAAGGCGGGCATCGCCTTCCGCCCTGTGGCCCTCCCGACCGGCGCGACCGCCGTCGATCTCGCGCGGATCGTTCGATCCCTCAACGATGATCCCGCCGTGGATGGAGTGCTCGTCGAGCATCCCCTCCCCTCCGGGCTCGACTTCTCGGGGGCGATCGCGGCGCTCGACCCCGTGAAGGACGTCGACGGGGTCGGTCCGACGAACCTCGGTCGCCTCGTGGCCCGACGACCCCTACATGTGCCGGCGGTGGCCGCCGCAGCGCTCCGGATCGCGCGGCATTACGATCTTCCGATCGCCGGTCATCGCGTGGCGGTGATCGGTCGATCCGAAACCGTAGGAACGCCGCTGGCCCTCCTGCTCCTCGAGCGGGGTTCCGGTGGCGACGCGACCCTCACGGTCGCCCACTCGAAGACGCCGGACCTTCGCGCCGCGCTCGCTGGGTCCGAGACGATCTTCTCCTGCGCGGGGCGCCCGGGTCTCCTGACCCGGGAGGTGGTCCCGCGGGACGCTGCGATCGTCGACATCGGTCTGAGCGCCGTGCCGGATCCGACCAAGCCGTCCGGGATCCGCATGGCGGGCGACGCCGACGCGGTGTCCCTCGACGGTTGGGCCGGAGCGCTCAGCCCGGTTCCCGGCGGCGTCGGGCCGGTCACGGTCGCGTGTCTGATGGCGAGCGTTCTGCGGGCCTTTCGGATCCGCAGCGGGGGCGCCTAGTGGCCGAGGCGGGGGCCGCGGAGCCCGCCGCCGCGCCGGAGCGACCACCGCTCCGATGTCGCGACTGTCCCATGTGGTACGGTGCGGAGGACGGCGGCTGGGGGCCCTGTTCGATCAAGCACCGACGGGGCGACCAGCGCTATCTCACGTTCGGCGGGCACGTCTGCGACGAGGATTACGAGCCGCCGGCGGCGACGAACCCCGGGAACGCCGCGGTATTGAGCGGCGTCCGTTCGACCTCGAGCGCGTCGGCCGTCGGATACACCTCGACCTCGAAGGCCGGCTCGCGCAGCCGGCGCGCGAAACGGCGCAGTCGCTCGGCCGAGAGCTCGACCCGACGGCGCTCGAAATCGACGCGATAGTCCTCGGGCGCCAGCGCGGCCAGGTTCGAGAGGCGCGCGGCGAAACGGGGAAGGCTGCGCGGCGCGGGCACCTCGACGATCCCTAGCACGACCGTCCCGTCCTCGGTCACTCGACCGAACGCGGGGGCGGTCCGCGCGGCCCGGCGGAGGAGCCGCTGCTTGAGCTGGACGCCGTCCTTGAACCGGGAGGAGCAGTAGTGGACCGGGACCGAAAGGCGGCTCTCCCGGACGACGCGCTCGGCAACGGCCCGGCTCCCGCGAACACCCCAGCCGTTCCGGGGATCCAGCTCGTAGCCGCGCTGGTGCATCTTCTCCTCGTTGGTCTCCGAGAACTCGAGCTCGTTCAAGTTGACGAAATCGATCCCGATGCCGTCGAGCGCGACGAGGAGTCGCGTGAGCTCGGCCTCCTTTTCGGGCAGAACCGGGATCTCCACGCCGCGCCGGATCCCCCACCGAGGCGCGGCCTCGAGGACCTCGCGGTACGCGCCGCCGTCGGCGACGAGGGGTCCCCAGAGGTAGTGGGGGATGTGCAGCCGGAACTCGTCCAGCCCCGCGCGCGCGAGTCGCTCGAGCTTCTCCGCGTTGGGCTCGTGGGTGTACAGGTGGATGTTGTGATCGGGCCCGAATGTTTCCTTGAGGAGCCGAACGTAGTGCTCGGTGCGATCGATCACTCCGAGCGGATCGCCGCCGGTGATGCCGGTGCCGGCGGCGCCGATCGCACGCGCCTCGTCTAGGACATCCTCGTCCCTAAGGACGAGGCGCTCATTCGCGTACGCGACGTCCTTCTGGTTGCGTCGTGAGGAGACCGGGCAGTAGAAGCAGCGGAACCGGCAGACGCCGGTGACGAAGAGCACCATCTTGCGGCCCTCGCGGCACTGCTCGCACGCTTCCGAGAGCGCCCCCCGATAGCTCGAGGCCATCGGGAGGAGGTGGAGCCCGTTCGCCGCCATCCGGCGATCGAGGCGGAACGGGGGCTAAAGCGTTGGCGTTCGGGCTCCCGGCCGCGGTCGCGGTGGCCGAGCGGCACGTGGTGAAGGTGGGGCCACCCCGAGGCGTAGGTTCAAATCCCCCACCCGGCTCCCCCGCGATACTCTCGGAGGAAATCGTACCGATGGAGATGCAGCCGGGCCAGATGGCCTATGATCGCGCGAGCACGGTCTTCTCGCCGGACGGACGCCTGTTCCAGGTCGAATACGCCCTCCAGGCGATCCAGATGGGCGGCACGGCCGTCGCGGTCACGTACGCCGGCGGCATCGTCTTCGTCGCGTACCGCAATCTCCCCGTGAGCTCGCTCGCGGAAGCGACGTCGATCGAGAAGAGCTTCACGATCGACTCGGGCCTGGGCTGCGTCACCGCCGGCCTCATCGCCGACTCGCGCGTCCTCGTCGAGTTCCTCCGTCTCGAGGCCCAGCGGCACCGGATCACGTTCGGAGAGGTCGCGCCGTACTCGCTCCTCGGCCAGGCGCTCGGTACCCATCTCCAGCAGTTCACGCAGTTCGGCGGGACCCGCCCGTTCGCGGTCTCGCTCCTCCTCGGAGGTTTCACCGACAAGGTCCCCGGCTTGGTCGAGCTCGACCCGAGCGGCGCCACCATCGGCTGGAAGGCCTACGCGATCGGCCGCAACCGGCGCGCCGTCGCCGACTTCCTCGAAGAGAAGATCGGCGCCGATCGCACCGAGGACTCGGCGTTCCGCCTCGCGGTCCAGGCCGTCGCCGAGGGCTCGCCGACGCCGTTCCCGCCCGAAGCGTTGGACGTTTCCATCCTCGAGCCCGAAGCCGATCTCCGGCACCTCACGCCTGCCGAGGTCACCAAGCGGGTGAGCGGCATGCCGTTCATCGGCCCGGCCGAGCGCCCGGGCCGGAAGTAGGCTTACTCGCCGGCGTCGGCCGGCGCGCGCGGCACGGCATCGACCTCGTCCCGGAGCCGGATCCGGCGCCGCGTCCTGTGGTACGTCACCGCGAACCGGTGGGCCTCGTCGCGGACCGCGCGGAGCAGCAGCATCGGCGGCGAGTTGGGGTTCGGCCGCCGAGGCTCCGCGGTCTCGGGGAGGTAGAGCTCCTCCAGGCGTTTCGCGAGCCCGACGATCGGGATCTCGCGGGGGAGCGGGAGCGACGCGAGAGCCTCGACCGCGGCGGCCACCTGCCCCCGACCGCCGTCGATCAGGAGGAGGTCCGGAAGGATCTCCTCCTCGGCGATGCGCCGGAAGTAGCGACGTCGAACGACCTCGGCGATCATCGCGAAATCGTTCGTCCCTTCCACACCGCGGATACGGAACCGCCGGTACTCGGACTTCGCGGGCCGTCCGCCCTGGAAGACCACGAGCGAGCCCACGGCCTCGTAGCCCTGGAAGAGCGAGATGTCGATCCCCTCGATCCGGTTGGGGAGGGTGGGGAGGACGAGGAGGCTCTGCACGGCGCGCAGGACGTCGCGCGGCACCGGCGTCGCCGCGACGGTGTCGACGTGCGCGCGGGCGAGACGCGATGCCAGGCGGGCCCACGATGCGGGTCGTCCCGTCGGCCGGAACCGGATCGTCACGCCCTTCTCCCCCTCGAGCCAGTCGACGGTGTCGTCGATGCCCGTCGGGCGCGCGCCCTCGATGTAGATCGTCTTCGGGAGCTCGATCTGGGTCCCGTAGTACTGCGTGAGGAACTGGCGGAGCAGCTCCCCGGGCTCCGGGAAATCGTCGGCCGGGAAGACCAACAGGTGGGGCTCGGTCCTCCGGACCTCCCCATCCTCGATGCGCAGGAGCCCGACCGCGACCTTGAGCGTCGCCGGATCCTGCGGGAACGCCAGCGCGAGGACGTCCGCGCGGCCGCTCCCCGGCCCGACGACGTGCTGGCGCTCGGTGAGCGCGGTGAGACCGGCGAGCGCGTCGCGCAGGAGAGCCGCCCGCTCGAACTCCTCCCTCTCCGCCGCCGCACGCATCTCGGTCTCGAGGCCGGGGCGCACCGTCTCGCCGTGCCCCCGCAGCACGGTGAGCGTACGGTCCACTTGCGCTCGGTACTCCTCGCGCGTGACGGCCGCGATGCACGGGCCGCTGCAGGTTTTGAGATGGTAGTAGAGGCACTCACGCTTCGGCAACCGGATACACCGGCGGAGCTGGAACGTCTCCGAGAGAAGATGCGCGACGCTCCGCGCCTCGCGCGCCGAGGTGTACGGACCGAAGAGGATGTTGTGGCGGCCCCGGCGCGGCCTCCGCACGAAGAGGAGCCGCGGATACTCCTCGCCGACGGTGATGGCGAGGTACGGGTAGCTCCGGTCGTCCTTGAGGAGCGTGTTGTACGGCGGTTGATACTGCTTGATCAGGCTTGCCTCGAGGAGGAGAGCCTCCCGCTCGGAGGTCGTGGGAACGAATTCGACCGACGCGCTCTGCGCCAGGATCGTCCCGTCCTTTTCGATCCGCGCGTGGAGGTGGTCGAGGACGCGACGACGCAGGCTGCGGGACTTGCCGACGTACACCACGTCGCCGCGGCCGCTGCGGAACAGGTACACGCCCGCCGCATCGGGTCCCTTCGCGAAACCGGCGCCCGTCGAGCGCGCGAGCTCGCTCGCGGTGACGAACGAGGGAAGCCCGCGAGGGGTTTCGCTCATCGCCGAGGCGTCCGGGCGTCGGCCGCAGGAGCCAGCAGGAGCGGGGCGAGGAAACGAGCGGTGTGCGAGCGGCGCGACCGCGCGACCTCCTCCGGTGGTCCGTCCGCGACGACGTGGCCTCCCGCCTCGCCCCCTTCGGGTCCCAAGTCGATCAGCCAGTCCGCGCACTTCAGGACGTCGAGGTTGTGCTCGATCACGACGACCGTGTTGCCGCCCTCCCGCAACCGGTGCAGCACGTGGAGGAGGCGCTCGACGTCGGCGAAGTGGAGACCCGTGGTGGGCTCGTCCAAGAGGTACAGGGTCCGCCCGGTGGGATTCTTCGCGAGCTCGAACGCGAGCTTGATGCGTTGCGCTTCACCACCCGAGAGCGTCGTCGCCGCCTGGCCGAGGCGGATGTAGTCGAGCCCGACGTCGTGCAACGCGAGGAGCTTGGTGCGGATCGGCGGGATGGTGCCGAGGAAATCCACCGCCTCGCCGACGGTGAGCGCGAGGACATCGGCGATGCTCTTGCCGCGGTAGAGCACCTCGAGGGTCTCACGCGCGTAGCGGCTCCCGCCGCACACCTCGCAGGTGACGAACACGTCGGGGAGAAAGTGCATCTCGATGCGCAGCACGCCGTCGCCCGCGCACGCCTCGCAGCGGCCGCCCTTGACGTTGAACGAGAACCGTCCGGCCTCGTAGCCGCGCGCGCGC
>JBGOSQ010000025.1:0-28725 GCA_041476045.1 Thermoplasmata archaeon
AAGGTCGAATCCCCTCCTGCACGGCAGGTCTTTGTAGCGTCCATCCTTCTCCGGAACGATGCCGCGCCGCCGGCTCCTTCCCCCCGAGTTGTCCCGCGTCGGAGCGACGTGAGCGACGAGCGCGTGTGCCGAGCCTGCGGACGGGCCAATCCGGCGCTGATGACCCGGTGCTTGTACTGCGGCGATTTCCTCCCGGATCCAACGACGTCGACCTCGAGCCCCCTTCCCTCGGGCGGGCCGGGTTCGGTCCCCCCGACCTCGGCGACACCGCCGTCGGCGTGGCCCCCGACAACGGGCCCGTTTCCCAGCGGGCCGTCCATGACAACCTCGCCGGGGTTCGCGGGCGAGCCGTACTACGACCCCGAAACGGTCCGCGCCCGGGATCGGACGGAGACCGGCGTGCTCCTGGTGGCCATCGGTCTCGCGCTCGGCTGGATCCCCTACATCGGCATCGTGGGCGGGCTGCTCTCCCTCATCGGCATCATTCTCCTCTTTCTCGGTCGGGAAGGGTTCGGTGATCGTCACCGGAACGCCGTCGTCGTCGGAGGCTTCCTCCTCGTATTGTCCGTCATCGCCGCCTTCGTCCTCGGCCTCCTCATCGCCGGCATGATCGTCTCCATCGCCCAGGTCCAGGGTGTCACTTTGAAGGACGTGACCGACACCGTGATCCCATCGCTCGAGAGCGCGGCAGGCGGCGCGATCGTCATTGCGGCGATCGGAGGGCTGGGTCAGATCCTCCTGGTCTTCCAGCTCGCGGATCGGACCACCCGCTGGCTCCTCGTGATCGGCCTGATCGCCGCGATTGTCGTGGGCGCGGCGCTCTACCTGATCGAGGTCCCGCAGATCGAGGCGGCGTTCCGGGCGGCCACGATCAGCGGCACGCTCGACCGGGGCCCGATCGTCCAGCTCCAGAACCAGATGCAGCTCGAAGGATTGCTGCGCGGCGTCCCGGCGTTGATCTCCGCCTATGCGTTCCTGCGGGTGCGGAACCGGCTTCGGGTCGACCCGCCGGCCGCGAGCGTTCCGACCGTCTTCTGATCCGAATCCGAGGGCGGGCCGGCGCCCCCGCTCCCGCCGGGAGATCCGGCGGGAGGTCCGCCGGGATCCCTAGTACGCGTAGCTGTAGCTGGGGCTGACGACCTTCCCGTGGTCGACGATGAGATAGTCCCGATCCAGCGGCCGGCCGTCGAAGAACCGCGCCAGGCAGTCCTGGATCCCGTCAGCGTACCGCTTCTGCGCCTCGAGGGAGGTCCCCGACACATGCGGGGTCATCGCGTGGTTCGGCATCGAGCGCCACGGGTGGTCCTTGGGGGCCGGCTGCGGGTACCAGACGTCCCCGGCGTACCCCGCGAGGTGTCCGCTCTTCAGCGCCTCCACGAGCGCCTCGGTGTCGACGATCCGGCCGCGGGCGGTGTTGACCAGGTAGGCGCCCTTCTTCATCCGGAGCAATCGCTCTCGATTGAACAATCGGTCGGTCGCGGGCGTCAGCGGGGCGTTGATGCTGATCACGTCGCAGAGGGGCAACAGGGCGTCGAGCGGGAGGTACCGCGCGCCCAGGACCTCCTCCTCCGCCGTCGAGAGACGACGGTTGTCGTAATACCGGACCCGCACGTCGAACGGGCGGAGACGCGTGGCGACGCGCTGACCGATCCGCCCCATCCCGACGATACCGATCGTCTTGTCCTCGAGGTCGTGCGATCGCGCGGCGATCGCGCCGATGTTCCAGCCGCCCTGGACGACGTCCTGGTAGGCGGGGATGTAGTTCCGGACGAGGGTGAGGATCTGCATCACGACGTGTTCGGCGACGCTCACGACATTGCTCCCCGTGATCTCGGCCACGGTGATGCCGCGCTCGGCGGCCGCGGCGAGGTCGAAGTGATCGGAACCGACCCCCGCCGTCAGGAGGAGCTTCAGGTCCGGCATCTGGGCCATGCGTTCCCGCGTGATGTACGCGGGCCAGAACGGCGTCGCGATCAGCACGTGCGTGCCGGGCAGAAGCTTGTCGAGCCCCGGACCTGTCTCCGAGGTCGCGACGAGCTCGTGCCCGCGCGACTCGACGAGCGGGCGGACCCCGAGGGCATTCTCGACGCACCCCAGCAACTCGGGGGTTTCCTTCGCCGCCGGGCCACCCGGGTATAGGACCGCGACCACGCGCATTGCTAGATCCTCCTTCTCGAACGCCGGTGGCCCGCTCCGCGAGCTCGCCCGTGCTCCCCGACGGATAGTGAGCGGACCTATTTGACCCGGGTCGGCCCCGACGCAGGGAGGTCAATCCAAGTTGACGAAACGAACGTAATCCCGAGGCCGACTACGTGCGGTTACCGCCGGCCGTACGGCTGGGGGAGACGAGCGTGCGGGATCAGAGGTTCTTTGCGTACACGGCCGCCGTGGTCGCCCTGGGTGCCCTCGTCGGGGGGTTCGCCCTCGCCGCGGCGCCATCGTCCATGCACGTCCCTCCCGCGCCCTCGTCCTCGGTGATCCAGCTCTCGGTCGATCCCGGGACTGCCACGACGCCCGCCGCGTACTCGTCCCTGCACGTGATGGTCCGCCACGGCCCGGTGACGATCACGCTGGTCAACCACGACACGGCCTCCCACGGCCTCGACGTGCCCTCGCTCGGGATCTATCTCGACGTGCCCGGGGGCTCGACGGTGACGTATTCGACCACCATCACGGCCACGGGACTGCACGACTGGTACTGCTGGCACCCGTGCCCGGGCGACGCGAGTCCCCTCCTGAGCGGCGCCGGCATGTCGGGCGACCTCGTGGTCGTCTAGTTCGCCCTCGCGATCCGCCGATCTATTCCGGGCGCCCGAAGGCCCCCACCGACGGGGAGGCCGAGCGCAACGCCATCACCGGCGACGGCGCCCGCTGGAACAGGTCCTCGAGGAACGTGCGCGTGAGCAGGGGCCCGCCGGGCTGACGCCCGTCGTCGACGAGCAGCAGGAGGCCCGCGCCTTCGCGCGCGACCTTCGCGACGACCGCGCCTACCAGGTCACGTCGGCGTCCGAACATGCGAACGCGCGGTCCGGCGCCCCCCGCGGCGATCGCTTCGGCCTCCCAGACGCGGAACCCGACGATCGGACACGCGCCGTGGCGGAGCGACAGCTGGTGCGCCATGACCTCGGCCTTCGGCCGCGGCGCCTCGGAGAACGAGGGGAGGAGGATCTTCTTCGGATACTGGTTCAAGAGCGCCAACCGGTTCACGATGATCACGTCGCACGTTGCGTGCTGGAGGAGCGCGGTCGAGGTGTGGCCCATGAGGGGGGAGCGCGCGCGCCGCTCGTCGCTGAGGGTGAGGAGGATCGCGTCCACGTCGGAGCCCTCGGCCGCATCGAGGATGCCGGTGGTGGCGCTCCCGGCGGAGCGGATGTCCGGTTCGACCCGCACGTCGAGGGCGGCTCCGGTCTCGTGCGCCGGGACGACGATGTTCGTCGACGCCCGCCAGGCGCGCGTCATCTCGGGGAGCGACCGGTTCGGGATCACGTGGACGACGCGGATCTCCCCGTCCGGGTCCAGCAGGTCGGCGCCGAGCCGGATCAGCGGCTCCACCTCGTTGGGGCCGGCGACCGGGATGAGGAGACGGCGGTACATCCTATCGTCCCCTCCGGTCGGCGATGCGGACCCGCGTCATGGCGCTATCCACCCTCCGGATAGATCATCCTGTAAAGTACGTACGCGAAGAGGGCGACGGCGATCAGGGTGAACGAGACGAGGCCCAGGTGGGCGAGGAGGGTCGATAGGAGGTCCTGGAGCGGCATCTTCAGCCTCCCCACGTCGCGGCCGTCGTGCGCCCCTCGATCCCGAGGAGCGCCTGGTCGAGCTGGATCACGTTCACGTACGACGGCCCGAAGATCCCGAGCTCCGGCGTCGTGATGAACCGGTCGACGAGCGCCCGCAGGTCGGCCTGGCTCACCCCGCTGAAGTGGGCGATCCGCGGGATCTGCAGGAGGGCGGCCTCCGGGTAGATGTCCGGATCGAGCCCGCTCTCGGACGGGGTCACCAGGCTCGCGGGGACGGTGACGTTCGTGAGGCCGTACTGCTGGATGTACGCGAGGGTCTCGTTGACGAGCGCGGGGTCGAGCGGCCCATAGGGGACCTCGCTGCCGGCGCCGGAGAAGGCGGCGTAGTCGATGAGCGAGGGACGCAGCCAGAACAGCGCGGGGTCCGTGATGTTCTGTCCCAGCGCGATCGTCGACCCGTCGGATGCTGCCGGGGCGACGAGGTCGGCCACGAGGCGGACCGCGCCCGGGTAGGCGACCCCGCTCACGAGGACCATCAGGATCAGCAGGACCGAGACGGCGCGCGCCGTCGGCCAGACGAGCGGGCGATCGACCGGACCCGCGCGCGGGGCGGTGCGGCGGGGACCGCGCGGGATCTCGATCGCGCGCGGCACGCGCGTGGCCGTCCGGACCGATGGGCCGTGGCCGCGGTGCGGGTGGTTCATCCGACCCCCAGGAACGCGAGCGCTCCCAACGCGATCGAGGGCCACGGGACCGGGGGGAAGGCGGACCACGGGAACGGCGGGAGCACGGTGAGGAGGAGGTAGAGGAGCTTGATCCCGACGAAGGCGCTGACGAGGCCGCCCAACCCGTAGATCGTCAGGTTCCGCAGCAGGAGCTCGACCGCGGCCGCGGGCCGGAACGCGACGCCCCAGAGCGCGAGCGGGATCAGGGCGGGGATCATCAGGGCGTTGAAGAGGAGCGCCGCGAGCACCGCGAGCTTCGGATCGGTCAGCTGCATGACGTTGAGCGCGGCGACGTTCGAGCTCGCGACGAACATCGCCGGAACGATCGCGAAGTACTTCGCGACGTCGTTGGTGATCGAGAACGTCGTGAGCGCCCCGCGCGTGATGAGGAGCTGCTTGCCGATCGAGATCACCTCGATGATCTTCGTGGGATCGCTGTCGAGGTCGACCATGTTCGCCGCCTCTTTCGCCGCGGAGGTCCCGCTGTTCATGGCGAGCCCGACGTCGGCGCGGGCGAGCGCGGGTGCGTCATTGGTGCCGTCGCCCGTCATCGCGACGAGGCGTCCCAGCTCCTTCTCCTGCGCGATGATCTCGAGCTTGGCCTCGGGACGGGCCTCGGCGACGTACTCGTCGACGCCGCTCTCGAGCGCGAGCGCCGCGGCCGTCAGCCGGTGGTCGCCCGTGCACATCACGGTGCGGATCCCCATGACCCGAAGTTCCTCGATCCGCGCCTGGATTCCCTGCTTGAGAACGTCCTTGAGGACGGCGAGGCCCACCACCTTCCGGTTCTGCGCGAAAACGATCGGGGTCATGCCGCGGCTGGCCGCCGCGTGGGCGAGCTCCCGGGTCGCTTCGGGGAGGCCGTGCGCGTACTCCTCGATCGCGTCGAGGGCGCCCTTCATCACCTCGGTGCCGTCCGGGAGGACGAGCCCGCTCATCCGCGTAGCCGGCGTGAACGGAACGAGCCGGGACTTCTCGACGGCCGCCTTGTCGACGCGCGCTCCCTGCGACGTCGCCAGGCGGGAGATCGAGCGGCCCTCCGGGGTCTCGTCGAGGCTCGACGCGGTCGCCGCCACGCTGAGACATTCGGCGAGCTCGACGCCCGGGGCCGGGATCAACTGCACCGCGATGCGGTTGCCGATCGTGATCGTGCCCGTCTTGTCGAGGATCAGGACGTCCAGGTCCCCGGCCGATTCGATCGCTTTCCCGGATTTGGAGACGACGTTCGCCTGACCGGCCCGATTGATCCCCGAGATCCCGATGGCGGAGAGGAGCCCGCCGATCGTGGTGGGGATCAGGCAGACCAGGAGAGCGATCAGGGTCCCGAGGTTGAGCGTGCCGACACCGAGCGAGCCCAAGAGGTAGGCGAGGCTCACCACGACGACGAGGAGGGCGCCCGTGATCGCCACGAGGATGAGCGTCAGGCTCACCTCGTTCGGGCTTCGGTCGCGTCGCGTGGCCTCGACCAGCTGGATCATCTTGTCGAGGAAGCTCGTGCCGGGCTCGGCCGTGATCCGGACCTCGACGGTGCCGTCGAGGACGCGGCTTCCTCCGAGGACGCTCGTCCGATCGCCGCCGCTCTCGCGCGTGACGGCGGACGATTCCCCCGTCATCATCGATTCGTCGACGAGGGCGGCTCCCTTCACGACGTCCCCGTCGAGCGGGACGACCTCGCCGGGCCGGACCTCGACGAGCTCGCCCGCGTGCAGCTGCGTCGATGCGACCCACGCGCGCCGTCCGTCGGGAAGGACCTGGCGGGCCTTGATCCCCGTCCGGACCTCCCGGAGGCTATCGGCCTGGGCCTTGGCCTGGGACTCGGCGATCGCTTCCGCGATGTTGGCGAAGAGGACCGTGAGGAAGAGGATCACCGTGATGCCGAGGTAGTAGGACTTGTCGAACCCGGCGCCGCGGAGGTCGGGGAACCATCCCGGGAAGAACGTGACGACGGCGATGAACGGGAGGAAGACGTAGACGACGAACATGATCGGATTGCGGATCTGCTCGCGCGGGTGGAACTTCGCGATCGACATGCGCGCGACGCGCGACCAGCTCAGGCGGAGCGGCGCGCGCACGCTGACGCGGGCCCCCGGTCCGCCCGACGCGGTCGCGGTCACGGGAACGCGACCCCCTGGGAGAACGGCCCGAGAGCGAGGACGGGGAGGAAGAGGAGCCCCGTGACGACGAGGAGGAAGATCACGAGGTACACGGTGAAGGTGACCGACTGGGTCTTGAGCGTCCCCGAGCTGGGCGGGAGGGTCTCCTGTCCGGCGAGCCCGCCGCCGATTGCGAGCATGGCGACGATCGGCAGGTAGCGGCCGACGAGCATGATCGCGGCGCCGACGACGTTGAAGAAGATCGTGTTGTCCGATATCGGCGCCATCCCGCTGCCGTTGTTCGAGGACTCGCTCGTGAACTCGTAGAGCACGGTAGTGAACCCCTGCGAACCGGGACCGGCGGCGACCTCGGATATGCCGGTCACCGCAGCGAAGGCGAGCGGGATGAGGATCGCCATCGGGTGGGAGAGGATGGTGACCGTCGCCCAGCGCATCTGGTCGCGCCCGATCTTCTTGCCGAGGTACTCGGGGGTCCGGCCGACCATGAGACCGCCCAGGAAGATCGCGAGGAGCGAGTTGATCAGGAGCATCCCGAACCCGGTCCCCTCTCCGCCGGGAGCGCACTGGAGGAACATCCCCCAGAGCAGGTCCATCTGCGCCCCGGGCGAGACCGACCCGAGCGACATCGACGTCGCGCCGACGTTGCTGTAGACGCTCCACACCTGGAACACCGCGCTCCCGCCGAGGCTGAACCGGGTCTCGGTCCCGACGGGATTCCCCTGCGCCTGGGTCATGTCGAGCCCCGTGAGGAGCGACTGTGCGCTCTCGAAGAGGAGGAAGAGGCCGAGGGCGATCAGGAGGATGATCAGGACCGTCGCGAGGAACGGATAGCTTTCGCGCGGCCGTCGGACCATCTGTCCGAACATGAAGATCGTCGAGAAGGGCACGAGCATCATCAGCAGGATCGCCACGACGTTCGTGCCGGGCGTCGGGTTCTGCAATGGGTGCCCGGAGTTCGCCGCGAAGTACCCGCCTCCGTTGGTCCCGAGCCACTCGATCGCATCCCACGACGCCACCGGGCCGGTCGGCACCGTCGCGTGGCCCCCAGTGAGTAAGGGGCTGGGGAAGCTCTGGGCCAGCGTCTCCGGAACGCCGAGTAGGAGAAGCACGACGGCCGCCAGCAGCGAGACGGGGAGCAGGATGCGGGTCATCGACCGGACGACGTCAACCCAGAAGTTGCCGATCGTCCCGTCGCGCCGCAGGAAGCCCCGGATGAACGCGACGACGACGGAGAGACCCGTCGCTGCGGAGAAGAACATCAGCATTTGGAGCCCGAACAGGGAGGTGAGGAGGGACACCTGCAGCTCCGGGGCGTAGTGCTGGTAGTCGGTGTTCGTCCCGAAGGAAGAGGAGGTGTGGAGCGCGAGGTCCCAGCTCATCCCAGGGACGTGCAGGTGGTTGACCGGTAGGCTCCCCTGCCAATAGAGGATCAGGAAGACGAAGACGATCGCGACGGCGTTCGAGACCAGGAGCGCCGCCGCGTACTCCTTCCAGCCCATCGATCGGCGCGGATCCGTGCCGATCAATCGGTAGAGACCCGTCTCGACGGGATCCAGGAGGGAATCCAGGAGCGTCGGGCGCCCGAGGTAGACCCGGGCCATGTAGTGCCCGAAGTAGATCGCGAGGAGGAGCCCTAGGGCGACGATGACGCCGGCCTCGACGAGCGAGGAGAACGGGAGCATCGCCTACCCCCCTTCGCCGCGGACCGTCGGGCGCGATTCTGCGTCCTCGGATGGGCCGCGGTGAGGGGGTCCGGCGTCCTCCCAGGGGTGGGAGGTGGTGGCGTACGACGGCGGCATCGGACCCGACAGGAGGGGCGTAGGGACCTCGGCGTTCGACCATGCCCGGTCGGGATAAGCCCATCGCGGCACATGCTACGCCGTGCGTTGGCCGGGAAAGCTCTATTAGGCGGTCCGGCGGGGGCGCGCGGCCCCGGATCGGGCGAGGCCGTGTTTCGTCACCTTACCGAAAGCGGGGTCAACCCCCGCGCGCGTGGCCCGTCCCGTGGCCCAGTTCGTCGCCTTCGTCTACCCGGAAAAGGGCGCCTTCCGGGTCTTCATTGAGGGCCTCGGCGACGCGACGGTGCCCACGCTCGAAGACGCCGGGCCTGCGGCCCACCGGATCGTAGCGCGCTCGGTGTTCGCCTCGTACCCGGACCGCGACGTCGCGGACCGGGCGGGGACGTCGGAGCGCATCGACCTCGAGCTCCGGATCGTGCAGGTCCCACCCCGTCGGGCCCGATAGCCCGCGGTCGGGATCTCACTCGATGTACCGGACCGCCTCGCTCGGCGGGAGCCGGGCCGCGCGCAGGGCGGGTCCGCTCACGGCGAGCACGGTGAGGGCGTACGAGACGCCGACGATGAGCAGGATCGTTACCCAGGGGATCGTGAACGTCAGCATCCCCGAGTTGCCCAGCGTGGCCGCGTAATCGAGCAGGAGGGCGAGCCCCGTGCCGATCGCGATGCCGAGCAGGGCGATGAACGAGTACTCGAGCAGGAAGGAGAAGAAGACGTCCCGCTGGGTGAACCCGGCGGCGCGCACCATGCCGATCTCGCGCCGTCGTTCGGAGACCGTCCGCAACGCGACGATCCCCATCGCGGCGATCCCGACCGCGAGACCGAGCGCGGCGAACACCTCCAACAGCGAGAGGATCGCCTGGAAGGAACTGATCGAGCTCGCGAGGAGCTGGTTGAAGTCCAGGAGGACCAGGCCCTCGGCGAAGAACGCGGTCTTGAGGTCCTGGGCGGCCTGGACGGTGGAGACGCCCGGGCCCACGGTGAGGAGCGATCCGGTCATCTGCGAGAATCCAAGCCCGGACGCGGTCGACGGGTTGAGCCAGATCCCCGCGAGTACCGCGCCGGTCATGATCCCGATGATCGTCACGGTCGCGGTCCGGCCGTTCAACGGGTTCGTCAGCGTCACCGAGCTCCCGATGCTCATGACCGGGTGGGGACCGCTGAACCCCCCGCCGCCGAAGTTCCCGTCGACGACCGCGGCGCTCCCGTCGGTGGCGATCCGGTCCCACGTGGCGGACGCGCTCGCCCCGCCGTCGGTCGAGACGAACGTGAACTGGTTGGTCGCGTAGAAATCGGCCGACGACGGGAGTCCTTGCGGGGCGGAGAGGATCGGATAGCCGAACGGCTGGTACTCCGCGGGGAGCCCGGACCATTCCAGGAACACACCGCCTCCGATGAGCGGGACCGCCGCCCCGATCTCCGCGGCGAGGGTCGCGTTGTCGTGGATCGTCGCCGCGATATTGGGGAGCGGGGCGGAGGTCTGACCGTAGAAGGAGAAGCCACCCGTCTGGGCGGAGAGCGAATGCTCGATGTTGGTCTCGAGCGAAGCGCCGAAGCCGGCGATGACGACGACGACGAAGACGACGAGCGTGAAGATCGTCAGCGTGAGGGCGGGGCGGACGGGCCGGCGCCCCGGGTAGGCGAGGCCGGTCTGGGCGATAGCGACGCGTCGGGGGCTCCCACCGAAGAGGCGGATGAGGGCGTCCACGAGGACCGAGGCGTTGAAGACGTAGAGCAGGACCGCGCTCAGCACGAGCTCGATCCCGAGCACGAAGACGACGAAGATCCCTCCCGTGTGCTGGTCGCCCAGGACCGCGTTCTGGAGAGGCTCGATCCCGGCCCAGGCGAGGAGCGCGAGGCCGGCGCCGGAGAAGACCCAACGGTTGCGCGCGAACCGGGCGGCGATCAGGGCGGCGCCGATCACCATCAGGGCCACCGCGATGTTGGGGTAGGAGACGTCCGTCGTACCGCGGTAGGTGGTCGCGAAGAAGAGACCGCCGAGCGCGAGGAGCGGGACGCCGAGGTAGGCGAGCCGCGTGTACGTCCGGATCGCGGGCGGCGGCTCCGGGAGGCTGCGGATCGCGCGGACGATGTTGAGGCGGCTGGCGCGGCCCGTGGCGACCGCAACCGTCAGGAGCGTGAGCAGGAACCCGATCGTGTAGGCGATCACCAGACTGTCCGGCGTGACGGTGAACGAGTCGAGGATCGCGGTCGAGGAGACCGGGCCACCCGAGAGGAAGACGCTGAAGGCGTAGACCATCGCATACCCGACGCCGACGCCGAGGAAGGCGCCCGCGAGCGAGCTCCCGGCCGCGTACGCGAGGCCTTCGAAGAGGTAGGCGTAGACAAGCTGGCGACGCGGAAGGCCGATGGCCCGGATCGTGCCCATCTCGCCCATCCGCTCCTCGGCGAGCATCACGAAGATGCTGACGACGAGGATCGCACCCGCGATGATCGAGAACAGACCGAAGACGAGGAAGAACGAGGCCGTCGACTGGCCCGCCAGGTTCGCCTGCGCGATGCCGGGCTTCAGCAGCTCATGGACCGTCAGGCTGGGCGGGGCGTGTGCGGCGACAAGCGACGCGTTCAACGCCGTCGACGCGTCGGAGGAGCGGGCAGCCCCGTCGAGGAGATTCCCCGGATTGGTGACCCCTATGAAGTTGATCATCCCGGGAGCGCCGACTAGGAGCTGCGCCCCCGCGAGGTCGATGAAGACGTTCCCCGACTCGCCGGCAAAGAGGTAGAAGTTGCCGCCGCGGGTGTCGTCCTGGACGATCGCCTGGACCGTGACGTTGCTCTGCAGGCCCGTCGGACCGTAGAGCCGCACTGCGTCGCCCTCGCGCGCCCCGAGCTGGGAAGCGGCCTGCTGGTCGAGGAAGATCTGACCTGCGCCCGGTCCGTCGAAGTGCGCCCCGGATCCCGTGACGAACGGCGCCAGGTGCGTGCTCTGGTTCCCGTTCACTCCCACGAGATCGAGGTTCGTCTCGGGGATGCCGTTCCGCAGATCGATCGCCTGCGTCACGGAGATGATCATTTGGGTCAAGCCAGCCACGCGGGAATCGGTCCCCACCGCTGCCGAGAGGTCCGTGTAGACGGAGTACGGGAAGTACTGGAATCCGGAGGTTGCGGTCTGGTTGTAGATCCCCTCGTCGGTGTAGCCGTACGTCTGCAGGACGAAGTGCACGTTCACCGCCGCGACGGTGTCGTTGATCACGAGGCTCCCGGAGATGATGGTCGTGCCGATCAGGAGGCCGAGAATCAGCAGGATCGTCCGACCTCGGGCGCGTCGGACGTTCCGCATCCCGATGCGGAACGCGAGGCGGTTCCGCGACGCGAGGATGAGCGTCGCCAGGACGACGATGCCCAGCAGGAGGAGGAGGAACGTTGCGGTCGCGCCGAGCATGGGATCCCCCTACGAAACGAACTTTCCGTCGCGCATTCGCAGCGTGCGATCGCAGACCGCGGCGACCTCGGCGTCGTGGGTGACGACGACGATCGTCTGCTCGTATTTCCGGTTCAGGTCGCGCAGGAGGCCGGTCACCTGGTGCGAGCCCTCCTCATCGAGGTTGCCGGTCGGTTCGTCGGCCCAGACGATGGCGGGGCGGCCGACGAGCGCTCGCGCGAGGGAGACCCGTTGCTGCTGGCCCCCGGAGAGCTCGGAGGGTTTGTGCTGGATCCGGTCGCTGAGATCGAGGTCCTTGAGGATCTCGGTCGCGCGCTTGCGCGCCTCCGAGCGGTTCATCCCCGCGATCAGTAGGGGGAGCTCCACGTTCTCGACCGCGGAGAGGATCGGGAGGAGATTGTAGGACTGGAAAACGAACCCGGTACGTTTCGCGCGGTACGCGCTCCGGTCCCGGTCCTTCATCCGGTGGATATCGGTCCCTTCGAGGGTGACCGATCCCTTCGAGATCTCGTCGAGGCCGGAAAAGCAGTTCAGGAACGTGGTCTTCCCGCACCCCGAGGGACCCATGACGGCCACCATCTCGCCGCGACGGATCTCGAGGTCGACCCCCTGGAGGGCCGAGACCGCATTCTCGCCCGCGCCGTAGACCTTCCAGACGTCCTTCCCTACCACGACCGCTTCTGCCATCGTTCCGTACCTTGCCCTAGACGTGCCAATGCGGCGACGGCGGCGTCACGGGGACCGCTCCATAAAGCCCCTCCGACAGGGCAACGCGGCGCCCCGGACGTCGGTCGGCGTTCCGACGAAAGGGGAATGAGGCAGTGGGACTCCCGCTGGCCATGGCGCGCGCGAAGGCCGGCCCTGCGACGGCGGGAAAGGGCCCGACGACGACGCCAATCGAGTTCGGCAACGTTCGGCTACTGGTCCGCGACTTCGGCGCATCGTGGCGGTTCTACCACGATCTTCTCGGCCTCCCGACGGGCGTCGGCGGCCCTTCGGGTCCGTACGCGGAGTTCGTCTGGGGCGGTGAGGCGCGCCTCGGGCTCTTCGATCGAACGCTCATGTCGAAGGCGGTCGGTCGCCCGGACGATCGGACCGCGTCGACCGCCATCGGCCCGTTTGCGCTCATCCTGCACGCTCCCGATGTCGATCGCGTCTACGCGGAGCTACTGCGACGGGGAGCGACGTTCCTCGAGGGTCCGACCGATCGGAAGGACTGGCGCCTTCGCACGATCCACCTCGCCGACCCCGACGGCAACGTCGTGGAGATCTACTCGGAGCTCCGCGACTAGGCGGACCGCCGCTCGCGTGGGTCGATCCGTCAGAGGCCCAGGCTGGTCCCGACGAGGCTGAACGCCTTTCGACCGGACGCGGTCGCGAACCGGATCCGAGGAGGGCGCTCGCGGGGCAGCTCGTTGCTCCGGCCCGATAGCAGGGCCCCGACCAGTTCGGCCTGCGTCCATTGGACGATCACGTCGGGCGGTTCGGAAACGTCCTCGAGAACGCTGACGCGACCGTCCGGTTCCAGCCGGAGCACCGCGACCTCGGACTCGGTGACGAACCGCCACGACTGCGGCAGGGTCTCGGCGAGCCCATCCCGCATCATCGCCGCATCCCGCGCCCGCAGCCGGGCCTCCAGCGAACTTGCTCCCGTCCGCAGCGCATCCCCGAGCTGACCCATGTTCCCTGAGACTAGGGACGCGTTGCACGCTCTTCAACCGTTGGGAGCATTCGGAGGCTCGTCGCCGGCACCGAATCGGAGCGAGAAACATTCCCGCGCGCCAATTCCTCGGGAAGCACCCCGTCGATCACCGTCGGCCGATCAGGAGGAAGATCCCGCCGATGAGCGCGAGCAGACCGCCGAGGAGCAGGAGCGCGGATACCCCGACGAAGATCCAGGTGACGAGCGCCAGGAGGATCAGGGAGGCGCCCGCCGCGACGGCCGCGTCGGCCGACCGGTGGGCTCCCATGGCGGCGAACACGATCATCAGGAAGCCGAGGACGCCCTCGACGAGGAAGTTGCCCGCGGTCGCGACCACTCCCCGGACGGCGAGGTGGCCGAGCGCGAGCTCGACCAACCCCCCGAGGAGCGTGACCAGGGCGGCGAGGAGCAGGAAGAGACCCCCGAAGACTCCGCACAATAGGCCGATCCGTCGCGCGCGCACGTCCGCTCGATCCCGCCAGCCGCACGGTGGGCCTTAGTTTCTCCGCTCCCGGGCGCAAACGAATCAAGGCGGGGACCGTGCCACGCTCGGAGGGAGCCGTGGATCCGTCGGTCGGTACGCTCCGATTGGTGGACCTGCCGGCGACCGAGCGCGAACGTGCGGTCCCGCTCCTGATCGACTCGTTCGTTGGGGTCTATCGATGGCACGCGAAGCGAACCCTGCGCGAGGTAACGCTCGTGCGCGGTGCTGAGCACCCCTCGGGGCTGGTCGGCGTCGCGATGCTCGAACGTCTGGTCCCCGAGGTCGGGTACGTCTACTACATCGCGGTCGCGTCGGCCCTGCGACGACGAGGGATCGCGAAAGCCCTCCTCGACGACGCGATCGACGGATTCCGTAGGAACGGCGCGCAGGTCATCTACGCGGCGGTCCGGTCGGACAACGCGGGGTCGATCCGTCTCTTCGAGTCGCGCGGGTTCCGGACGATCGAGCGCAAGGAACTGGGCTTCCGCGAAGGCGGGCTCGGAGCGTGGGGACTGCGGAGCCGAATGCGCCTTGTGTATGGCGAACGCCTGTACGGCCGGCGCCTCTAGCGGAATCGGTCGGGAGGGTCGCACCCGTCGTGGGAGCCGCGGAGCACGTCGGCACGCGCGCCGATTTGCGAACGAGTCGTCAAGTAGGGGCGGCCGATGCGCCCGGTGCCGTGACGCGGGATTCCGGGCTCCCACCCGATGACCCCCGCGCGTCGGAGGGTCCGTGACGTCCTCCGTCCTCGGGAAGGTGCTGGTCTGCTTTGACGGCTCGTTGCACGCGCGCCGTGCCTGCCATCTCGCGCTCGAGATCGCAGGCCGCTTTCACTCGGAACTCACGATCGCGACGGTCTTCCCTCAGGTCCGCGGGAAATCGGAGCCGCTCCTGCAGAGCCTGGTCCCGATCACCGAGGACGGGAAGACCCTCGCACGGATGATCGACGAATCGCAGCAGAAGGCGGCGACGCTCGGCGTCCCGAAGGTCCACGTGGTCGCGCTGGAAGGCGACGTCGTGGACGCCCTCACAGTCTACTTGGAGCGCCACCCCCAGGACCTCGTCGTCGTCGGGTCGCGCGGCCTGTCGCGGGGCCGACGTCTCCTCCTCGGCAGCGTGTCGATGGAGCTCGTCCAGCGTCTCCCCGCGCCGGTGCTGGTCGTGCGCCCGACGAAGGAACGGTACCGGCGGGGCGAGTCCGTCGCCCTGCCCCCGCTCGAACCCGGGAAGAAGACCGGTCCCGCGTAGCGTCGGCGCGTCGCGCGGGACCGGGTCCGCGGGCTCTCGTGCCGAGGGCACGGGCGCGTGCCCTTGGCCCGCGATCTCACGACATGTCGATGATCGATCCGCCGTCCGGGACGGTCTCGTTGGGCGTCCACGCGAGAGGGTTGGTCGGATGGTAGGCGCCCGCCCAGACCTGACCGTACGAGAGCTTCTGGAGCGGGAGCGGGTATGTCGCGAGCGTCGGGTTGGTCTGGAAGAACATCGGGTGCCGGGCGGTCTGGTTGAAATCGAAGAGCCCGAAGGGGAGCGGTGCCGTGCAGTCGAAGGTCGTGAGGCACCCCGCGCCGAAGAGCCACTCGCCGAACCGGAGGAACGAGAAGAAGTCGAGGAAGGTGTGGTCCACGTAGTTCTCCCGGGCGTACGGGCTGATGACGATGAGCGGGGTGCGGAAGGAGAGCAGGTTCCCGGAGACCGTCGGTGGGGCCACGTGGTCGTAGAAGCCGCCGTAGTCGTCCCAGAGAAGCACGATCGCCGTCGAGTTCCACTCCGGCGACGCCTCGACCGCGTTGACGATCTGCGCCACGAACTGCTCGCCGGCGGTCACGTTCGTCCCGGGGTGATCGGAGTTAGGCCAGGCCGGGATGATCCAGGATAGCTGCGGCAGGCTCCCCGATGCGGCGTCGGTGAGGAACGACGACCGTTGGACGAAGTGGCTCGAGAAGCCGTTCTGGTAGGACAGCGCACGGCCGGCCATCGGGTTCCAGTAATTGTACGCCGAACCGTCCGTGGTGCCGCCGGTGAGGTTGACCGCGTGCCAGTAGGTGTAGAGGGACCAGTCGTAGTACTTCCACGTCACCGAGGTGTGGTTGAGCAGGTCCTGGATCGTCGCGGTCGTGTTCGACTGGTTGAGGTAGTTCGCCCGGTCGGCAGGGAGCGCGACCCACGAATCGTAGGAGACCGACGGAGCGCCGCCGCTGATCAGGTCCCAGTGGTTCGGCAGCGAGTAGGAGAGGTTGCCCCCGAAGGTGTTGTCGCTCATCGCATACTCCTCCGCGAGGTTCCAGTAGATCGGCAGCGTCGTCCCGTTGTAGTGGCCGAACGGGAGGGTCGAGGAGCCCTCTGCCTCGTAGAAACCGTCCATCGCGCCGCCGTGCATCGCGATGCGGCCGCTGCTCCAGTCGTGGGCCAGGTCGGCGAAGGTGAACTGCTGCGCCGTGTAGTTGAACGGCTTGATGCAGCCGCGCGACAGGTTGCTGGGATCGTACGGCACGCACGTTCCCGGCGGGATCCCGTTCGCGACCGTCGTGCAGAACGGACCCGCCACGAGGCAGTACCCGGCAAAATAATTGTCGTAGTCGCGGTTCTCCATCACGACGGTGATGAGGTGCTTGATGTGGGTGGAGCCGGGTCCGAACGCGATGGCACCCGCGGGGTGCGGCGGCACGGGTGGAACGTACGGCGAGACCAGGACGAGCGCCGCGACCGCGATGCCGAACGAGGTCCAGATGTGGCCGTAGTGCGACCGTCCGATCACAGGGGCCACCGGGCCGCGGGTCCGACGGTCCCGGGGGCGGGCGCGACGGGGCCTACGCCAACGGAGGCGAGATCGATCTCCCGGCCGCCGAACACACGAGGAACCACATCGTGGTAGATTGTAAGTTCTCCGGTTGGAGTCGCGGCGCGGGAAGACCAGAGACGACCGCACCGCCCACCCCAAGCGCCTAACTCGGGGCCGCGCTTCGGATACGTGACATGAGCGGCGACATCTCCGGCAGCGACTCCTCCTCCGACGAACGGCTCCCCGAAGAGCACGGCTACGTGGTCGCGCTGCTCCGGCGGGTCGCGGATCGACCCCCGATGGCACAACCGGAGATCGATCGTATCCGAACCGCCCACGAGGCGCACCTCGCCCGGCTCCACCACGCCGGCGAGCTCGTGATCTCGGGCTCGGTCGAGGAGGAGCGCGAGCTGCGCGAGCTCCTCATCTTCCGATCGGGTCCGTTGGAGCGGATCCGGGGGCTGCTCGAGGTCGATCCCGTCGTCCAGCACCGCCGCCTCGCCCTCGAGCTCTTCACGTGGTCGGCCGCGGCCGGCCTAAGGATCGGTCCGGCTCCGAGAACGGAGCCCGGCGAGGAGCCATGAGGCGCGCGTTCCCGGGTCGGTCGGCGCGGGTCCGGGTCTGCTCCGATCGGGGCGCCGCGACACAGCGCCGAGCGGCTCGACCGCCCCGCAGAGTTCATATCCCCGAATTCTCCCCACGGTGACGATGAGCGATTCGGTCCTCGTCCAGGTCCTGCTCTACGGTCACATCGTCAGCGCGATCGGCATGCTCGGAAGCGCGCTCCTGTTCACCTTCGCGATCGGACCCGTCCTCGGGCGACTGACCCCTCCTACGCGCGCTGAGCTCATCGTGAAGCTCCTCCCGCGGGTGGCGCGGACGATCACGGGGTTCGGTGCGCTCCTTGCGATCTTCGGGGTAGCGCTGGCCTACGAGATCACGGGCGGTGACTTCTCCCAGTTCTCCTTCTCCGAGGACTGGGGCGCGCGCATCTCGGTCGGGGTCTTCCTCGGTGTCGTCGGCCTCGTCCTCGCCGTCGGTGTCATCCACCCTACCGTGATCGAGCTCGCCCGTGTCCAGGCCGCGGCCCCGCCCGACGCGACCGGCCCCCCGCCCCCGCGGTTCCGGGCCCTGATGCTCCGCCTGCGCGTCACCTCGCTGTTCACGCAGCTCTTGATGCTGAGCGCGATCGTCTTCATGGTCGCGTCCGCAGAGATCTGAGTCGATCCTCCGGCCCTTCCCGGCAGAGCGATGGGTGGCGCGCTCGTGCCTACGTCGCCCGCGGCGGCTCGGGCTCGGTCGCGCGCTTCGGCGCCACGGCATACGGATCGGCGACGACCCACTTCTCGAACGCCGCGTAGTCGAACGGCCGTCCGAGGAACTCCTGGACGAGCTCGGTCGCCGGGCGGCTGCTTCCCGGAGTGAGTATCTTCTCCACGTACCGCTTCGCGAGCTCCGGGTCGACGAGCGAGCCCTTCGCGAGGAAGAGGCTCAGGAAGTCGCGCGCGATGACGAGCGACCAGGCGTAGGTGTAGTAGCACGACGCGTAGCCCATCAGGTGCCCCCACGACGCCTCGAGGTGGGTGCCGGCCGGGCGTGGGACCGGAAGGTAGTGCGACGCCATCGCGTCGAACGCGGTCTCGCGATCCAGGGTCGACGGATCGCAGTCGTAGTATCCCAGGGACGCCGCGCTGAGCGCGATCTGGAACTGCCAGGAGGCGGCGCGTCCGAGCCCCTCGGCGGCCCGCATCCGGTCCAGCATCTCCCGGGGGATCGGCTCGCCGGTCTCCGGGCGCCGCGCGAACGTCGCGAGGACGTCCGGGTCCCGCGCCCATTCCTCGAAGAGCTGGGAGGGCGCCTCGACGAAATCCCACTCGATGAACCCCTGGGTGTTGAACAGCCACCGGCCGTGCCCGGAGAAGAGGGCGTGGAGGAGGTGGCCGAACTCGTGGAAGAACGTCACGACCTCGCCGTACTCCATCCGCGCCGACTCCTTCGCAACTTTGGGGTCAAGGAAGTTGCAGACGAGGGCCGCCTGCGGGAGCTGGACCCCCTGAAGGCCCACGCGGACGGTGAACTGGGCCGCGTGCGAGAACTTTCCTTCCCGTGGGACCAGATCGAGGTAGAACCGGCCGAAGAGGCGTCCCTCTCGGACCACGTCGAACGCCTCGACGCTGGGGTGCCAGAGCTCCGCCGTCGGGGCCGGCAGGATCGTGATCTCGAAGAGCCGTTCGCACAGCCGCAGGAGCCCGTCGCGTACGGAGAGGTACGGGAGATAGTCGCGGAGCACCTTCAGATCGACCCCGAAGTCCTCGCGCCGGAGCTTCGTCTCGTAGTAGCCGCCGCCCGTGCCGCCGTCCCAGGACTCTACCCGCTTCGCCGCCGGATCGTCCCGACGCTTCCGCTCGAGGAGCCGCTCGATGTGGCGGCGGGCCGGGCCGTGGACGAGCTCGTCGAGCCGTCCGACGAACGCGTGCGCGTTGTTGCGCGTCGCCATCATCTTGTCCTCGAGGCCGTACTCGGCGTAGTTCGTGTAGCCGAGGAGCCGCGCGTACTCGAACCGCCGGGCGAGGACGTCCGAGAGGACCTCCATGTTCTCCGGGTAGGCCCGGAGCAGGAACTCGGTCATCATCCGCCGGCGCACGTCGCCACGGTCGGCGTAGGAGAGGACGGGGATCGAGTCCGGGTAGCGCGTCGTGAGGACGATCGTCCCATCCGCCGAGGGCGCGTGGGCCGCGATGTAGTCCGGTGGCAGGCCCTCGAGCTCCTCCGGGCCGCTCACCGGAACGTTCCGCACGAGCTCGCTCACGTTCTGCTCGAACCGGTTCGCGAGCGTCTCGATCTCGTCGCTGAGCGTAAGGAACCGCGCCCGATCCTCCGGGTTGAGCTCGACCCCGCCGCGGCGCATCTCGCGGAGCAGCTTGGCGTGGGCGTGCCGTCCCGCGGCGTCGAGCGACGCGACGTCGACCGACCGGAGGGCGTCATAGAGGGGCCGACGGCTTCGGAACTCGGCGACCCACCGTTCCGCCGCCTCCGACCCCTTGCGTCCCGCGTCCCGGCAGGCCGATTCCGGGTGGGTCACGAAGACGAACCCGGTGTGGTTCCGGAGGTCCCATACCTCGCGAAGCACCGCGTCCAGCGGGTCGAGCAGGTTCGTGACGGTCCGGGGTCTTTCGAGGGCCTCGAGGGTCGCGAGCCGTTCCCCGGCCACGCGCAGGATCTGCTCGACCCGTTGGGTGAGCTCGGCGTCGGTCAGCGAGAACGGCAGCTCACCAAGGCTCAGATTCGAATCGGACATCGGCGCGGGGAACCCGGGGGGGTGAGCAACGGGCTCGGATTAGGGGAGCGGAGGCGACGCCGGGGGCGGACCGCGACAGGCGGGATCCCGCGGCCCGTCAAGTTCCCCTGACCTACCCCTTAGAACGTGGGACGCCCCCAGCCCACCCGGTGCCACGATGAAGCTCTGGGCGGCCCTCTACGGGATGATCTGGCTCGTCTTTCTGGAGATCTGGCTCGCGTTCACCCCGATCGCTCCCCCGCTCCCGTACTACGTCCACCTCCCGGTGGGATTCGCCGTCGTGGGGCTGGCGTACCGGAACTACACGGGACTGCGTGCCACCGAGGCGCCGGGCCGGATCAAGCGGATCTCGCGGGCGACGTTCAACCTCTCGCTCCTGATGATCCCCCTCGGACTCTTCCTCTACTCGGGGATCGGGGCGAGCGGGCCGGTCCTCCTGGGGATCACCGTGGCGGGAGGGGTCACGTTCCTCCACTTCGTGAACGCCGTCGCGATCCTGACGCAGGCCGCGGCGGTCGCGATCGCCTACGACATGTGGGAGGACCGGGAGTTCCTCCGCACCACCGTCCCCGGCGAGGTTCCAGCGGCGCCGACGCCGGGGGCGGTGCCGAGCGCCTGATCGCGCTCGTCTCTGCGGAACGGGCTACGCGACGAACCGGGGTTCCTCAATCTCGACCTTCGCCCGGCAGTCGAGGCACCGACCCGGGCCCAGGTTCCGCCGCGACCGAAACGAGCACTCTCCGCAGAATGGACGGCGGCAGGAAGTGCACGCCCGCCACGCCGGGGGGTTGACCAGGCTCTGGCGGCAGCTCGCACAGCGAACCCCCCCCGAGCCGGCCGGTGCCAGGGGGACGGTCCGCAGCCCCGTGAGCTCCTTCCAGGCCGGCCGTGAAGGACGAAGGTGCGGTGGTGTGTGGTTGTATGCCTCGCGTTCGACCGACGACACGGTCTCTTCGGCGCGTGGGGAGCCGGGCGACACGGGATGGGGGCTCGGCCAGGACGGGGCAGCGGGGAATCCGGGCGACAGTCCGCCGATCCCCGCCTCGAACGGCGATCCCTCCTCCGGTTCCAGCTCGGGAGCGTAGGCCGACCCGGCGATCGGCGCGGCGAGCGGGGAGGGAAGGGCTCCGGACTCGGCGGGGGTCAGCTGGACCCAGAGCGCGTCTCCGGGAGGCACCCATCGAGGCGGCGCGTCGGCCCGCACGGCGGCGAGGGCGGGCCGCGGGACCGGGCGTCGCACTGGCGCGGCCGGGGAGGTTGCCGGGGCTCGGGTCGCGGGTCGCCGGGGAGAGGGGGTTGGGAGAAGGGCCGACGATCGCACCGGGATGGCCATCGATGCCGGTGCCCAAGCAGGATCGCGCCACGAAAGGGCGAACAGGGCGAGGCCGAGCACCGCGAACGCGCCCGCCGACACGATCGAGGCGGCGGGTATCAGCCCGACGACCAGAAGGGCAGCGTAGGCGGCCGAGAGGCTCGCCGTAGCGAGGAGCAGTCGGATCTCGAGCGGCGGCCGGGAGCGCGTGGAGCGGGGCGAGGGTCGATCCTGCCGACGGAAGAGCGATCGCATCGTAGTGCCTCAGTTGTTCGGCGGATCGGGGGGATGAATGTATCTCCCGAGCGGAAGGGGAGCCCCCCACGGGGCCCGATGCGCGCACCGGTCGGCGGTCCCCGTGATGGTGGGAAGGTCCAGAATCGTCCCGGCTTCGCCGACGAAGCTAGATAACCTGAACCGGGTTCGGTCCCCGGGAGGGCGCGACATGCCGTGGAAGTACACCGAGGAGTACTACCGAGACTACACGCGCTCCACGTGGAACGAGAGCGCGTCGGCCTACCCGCGCTGGATGGAGCTGGTCCGGCCGTTCGGGACCGACCTTCTCGAGGAGATCCGCCCCGTCACCGGCGAGCGCGCGCTGGACCTCGGCACGGGCCCGGGCGAGCCCGCGCTGACCATCGCCCGGATGGTCGGCCCTACGGGTTCGGTCCTCGGGGTCGACCTCGCGGAGAAGATGGTCGCGATGGCGACCGAGACCGCCCGTGCCGAGGAGCTCGCCCACGCGACCTTCCGCACGATGGACTGTTCGCAGCTCGACCTTCCCGACGCGAGCTTCGATCTCGTGGTATCGCGGTTCGGCTTCCAGATCTTCACGGACCCGGAAAAGGCGGCGCGGGAGGCGCTCCGTGTCCTCCGGCCCGGCGGACGGATCGGACTCAGCGTATGGTGCGAAGGCGCACGCGTCCCGTTCCTCGACGTCCTGGTCGCACCGATGCTCGAATTCGCCGAGCCGGACGAGACCGGCTACATCCCCACCCCCTACGAGCTCGGCGCGCCGGGCGAGATGATCCGCGTCCTCGACGACGCGGGGTTCTCGGGGGGCAAGGAGCGGCGCGTCCGACACGTGGTGACGTTCCCGGACGCGGAGGCGTATCTGGAGACCATCCTCTCCGCGACCCCGCTCGGGCACTCGCTGAGGGAGGAGTCGGAGACCGTCCAGGCCGAGGTCCTGCGGAAGAGCCGGGCGAACCTGGCCCCCTACGTCGTCGACGGGGAGATACGGCTTCCGGCCGAGTGCCTCATCATCTCCGCGATCCGCGCGGAGTGAGCCGTGTCGGGGCGGAGGATCCGCCCATCTCCCCGGCCGCTTTCCCCCCCGACGTGCGTGTTTTCACGGTGAAAGGGCTACGGGGAACGATGCACGGGGTACATATCGCGGGACGATGATGCAGGAACGAGCAATTGTGAACGCCGTCGTCGTTGGGCTCCTTTGCCGTCGCTCCCATCGGTCGCGTTGGAGCCGCGTCCCGGAACGCGCCGGGCGTACCGAGACGTTCCGAGCGATCCTTCGCCCCGCGTAGGTGGTCGACGTGGGGTCCTTCGCGATCTGGGGCCCGTCCCGATCCGACCTCGATCGCCTTGCCTGGTCGATCGCCGAGTCGGTCGATCCCCGGTTCATCTGGATCGAGGTGACCGAAGGAGGCGCTCCCCCAACGAGCCGGGAGCTCGAGGTCCTCGAGGAGATCGACCTCGACCGCATCGAGCGGATGGACCGCGCCGAGCTTCTACTCACGGCCCACACCACCCACGGCGGATCGGTAGCGGCCGGTGCGGGACCGACACGGACCGCGAGACTGTCGCCGCGCCTGGGGGCGCGTTTGGACGCCATCCCTGCGGGACCCCGGCCCACCGCGATCGTCCTCGCGAACCTCGACCGAACCGTCGCCTTATCGCACGACGGCGCCGATTATCTCACGGCTCTTGCCGCCGACGCCGACCGTCGATCGCTCGGCCTTATCGCCACGTTCGGGGTGCACGACGCGCCTCCCCTCGAACCGTTCGACTGCCTCGTGCGGGTCAGCGCCGGTCCGCAGGGAAATATCTGGAACCCGACGGTCGACTGGACGGTCCGATCGTCGGAACCCTCCGCGCCGCTCCTCGCCCCGCCCGCGGGTGCGACGGCGCGGGAGGTCGTGCATCACCTTCGTTCCCAGCGACCGCGGCCCCTCTGAGCACCGCCGACCGGGCCTACCCCGTGCGCCGTCGACCGACGGGCAGACCAACGGATCGAAGACCCGAACGACTCCGTCCCGGCCACCGAACGAGCCCGACGACCGCGAGGGTCTGGGCCACGGCGGCGGACTCGAGGGCGAGGACGGCCGGCCACGCGGGGATCGCTTCGAGCACCCAGCCCCCGAAGAGTGCCGTTGCGAAGAGGCCCGACACCGCGATCCCGCCGAGGACGCCGACGCGGACTACCCGCGTCGAAAGGTTTCCGATCACGCCTCCGCGACGGCCGGTTCCATCCCCCTTGCGGGGGAACGGATCGACGACGAGTAGGAGCGAGGCGGTCAGCAGGCTCAGGGCCGCGAGCGACAGGGCAGAACTGGGAGCGCAAGCCGTCGGAGGTAGGACCACGGGCGTGGTGCACGTCGACCGAGCGGCGCTGACCAGACAGCGGGCGGGCGCCGATGTGATCGAGGGCTCGCACGCCGCCAGCATCCACGGCGCCAGGAACACGACGAGGAGCGCGAGCAGTGCGGCGAGCGATATCGCACGGACGAGCGCCGGGCGCGTCATTCCCGTTCCCTCCTGTCCCGATCGACGGGGCAGGGGTCCAAGTCGTCCGTGTCAAGCGAAATTGACTACCGCGCGATCCGATCCTTGGTCGGCACTCCAAGGGAGTTCTCCCCGCCCTGCCGTTTCGGTCGGCCGTACTGACGACGCCATCGGGATACGTTCCGGACGACCTGGAGGCGAGCGCCCGCCGGGGCTCGAGGCCCCGGCCTCCCAACGATGGCGGGGCGAACGGTTTAACTGGCCGAACTGACCCTCGTTCGGGAGGCACGGCCGATGACGGTGAACCTCCGCCTCAGCCTCACGGTCTTCAAGGTCGGGTTCGGCGTCGAGAGCCTGAGCGGCTTCGCTGCGCTCGCCTCCGGGTCGCCCACCCTTCCGTTCCACGGATATCTTCTCCTCCTGAGCCCGATCTCCTCCGCCTTCGGGATCGTCTTCCTCTGGATCGGCCGGCACGAGTGGAACGAGCTGCATCGCACGCGCGTGGGCCACGCCAATCTGGCGTTCGCGGTGAGCCTCATCGCGACGGCGCTGGCCGCGGCGCCTATCGCCTACCTGTCGGCGATCGGGGGCCCCGAACCGCCTGGGTGGCTCGCCCTCGAGTTCGGCGTCGCCATCGCCCTCGTCTTCGGGGTCACGTTCGTGACCTACGCGCTCGTCGCGTCCCATCTCGTAGGACGTCTCGGGCTCGTCGCGATGGCCTTGGGACTCCTCTGGGCCGCCATCATCTCGGCTCTGATCGGGATCGCGCTCGCTTCCCAGCTCCACCCCATCGTCTCGACGATCGTCGCGCGGACACCGGCGCTCGATCCGATCGCGCAACCGATCACCCTGCTCGATGCGCTCCTCGGGTTCAGCTACCTCGCTTTCTTCGTCGCGTTCGTCGACGCGCACTGGCGCGTCGTCCGCGGGCTCGTCCCGGACGACGAGTGAGCGGACCCTCGCCTCCCGCCGCCTTCACTTGAGGTGACGGAGCGCCCGATCGAGATCGCGGCGCGCTTCCTCGATCTCCTTCTGAAAGCGCGCGATCGCGCGTCGTGCCGCGTCCGACGGATCGTCGGCCGCCCGCTTCGCTTCCTTCGTCGCCTTCTGGCCGAGCTTCTCCGTCAGGTCGGCGAGCTCGCGCGCGGTCCGCTTCGCCTCGGCGACGATCCGGTCCAGCGGATCCCCCGGGGGTGGGGGAGGGGGAAGGTCCTGGGGTCGACCACAGGCGGTGCACGCGATGGCACCGTCCGCGATCCCGGCGCCGCACCAACGACAGAACATGCGATCCTCCTCTCCGCGAGGTGGGGCGGAGGTATGAGGCTTCCGCGAACGGGGAGGACGTCCGGAGAGGACCTACTTCCGACGCGCCGAGGGGCGTGCTTTCTTGGGACCGAGGCCCCGCGCGTATCGGAGAGCGCGGTCGACCCACGGGCGCGCTCGCGCCGCATCGGCGAGGAGTGCCGTCGGCAGAACCACGTACTCGCGCATCGGTCGCCCCGGCATCTGCTCGAAGAGACGGGAGCCCTCGAGCAACAGGCCCGCCGCCCGGTCCTCCTCGGAGAGCCGGAGGAACACCGCGTCGCCGAAGACGCCGAGGAACATGTTCCCGGTGACGAACGCGGCGGGCTGACCGAACATGGTCCGGACCGTGATCCCGCTGCCGGTGGGGAGGAGGACCTGGAAGCGCGCGACGGCCTCCGGGCCGGCACGCGGCATCTTCATCGCGCGGGGGGCGCTCGACGTCGTCGGCACGCCGGGAAGAGCTCCAACCGAGGGACGCGTCGTCGTCAGGCGGTGGGGGAGTGGCCCTACGTGACGATCTTGATGGAGCCCGAACGGCCCATCGAGACCTGGAGCTTCCCGCGGAAGTCCTTGACCCATCCGTCGGTGATGCGGACCTTCTGGCCCACGGTGTACTTCTTCGTGTCCTCGCCCCAGAGCGTGAGGGTGATGGTCCCCGTCTCGTCCTGGAGGGTCGCATCGGCGACCTGGGAGGCGCCCCGGGAGGTCGTCACGTCGCGCACCGCGGAGATCGCGGTGATGGTCGCATCGATCGTCGCATTCGAGTTCGCGCGGAGGGTGGCAATGCCGGGCATGGAAGAAGCGGCAGTCCGGAGGGGGTTAAGCCTCTTGCTGGGGCCGCCCGGGGGGCGTGCGGAGCCCTCTCACGAGGGGGTCGGAGGGCCGGGTGTCGGGGCGGCGTAGCGGAGATTCCGCAGCTCGCGGGACGAAAGGAACAGCGCCGACGTGAGGGCGAAACCCACGCCCGCGACCGCGTACGTGAGGGGGATTCCGTAGGACTGGATCATGATCCCCCCGAGGATCATCCCCGCCGGAATCGTCGCGAAGCTTCCGAGCTGGTCGACGCCGAAGTACCGCCCCTGCATCTCCGACGGAACGATCAGCTGGACCGCGGTGAGCCACGTCGTGTTGGCGAACCCGAGGAGGAGTCCCTGCAGGAAGATCGCGACCGCGATCACGGGTACGACCGGAACGAACACGAAGACGAGGATCAGCGCGCCGATCGGGATCCCGGAAACAGCCCAGACCATCCCCGCGTGTCGGACCGCCCCGAGCCGGCCGACGAGGAAGGCCCCCGGCGCCCACCCCAAGGACATGAGCGCCCCCAGGACCCCGAACAGCACCGCCCCCCCACCAAGCTCTACCGTCGTGTAGACGACCAGGAACGGTCCGATCATCGCGAAGAAGAGGTTCTCGAGGCCGGCGGAGAGGGTCAGGGCGAGGAGCCCGCGCTGCGATCCGATGTAGCGGAATCCGTCGAGCGTGTCCGCGAGGAAGGAGGTCGTGCGCTTGCGTCGGGCAGCGGCGGAGGTGGCGACGGCGGTCCCCGCGACACGGATCGAGAGGAGCAGGATCGCCGAGACCGCGAACGTGAGCGCGTTCACGCCGAGCGCGGCCGCGATGCCGAGCACCCCGACGAGGAGCCCGCCGGCGGCGTTCCCCGCGAAGGCGAGGAGCGAGTTCGACGTCCCGACGAGACCGTTCGCATCGGGCAGCTCGTCGGCGGCGACGAGCTCGGGGGTCAGCGCGCGCTCGGCCGGCTGGAAGATCGTCGTGAACCCCCCGAGCAGGAAGGAGACCGCCAGGACGAGCTCGTACCGGAAGCCCGCGGCGATCAGGACGAGGACGAGCACCGCGAGGCTGGCCATCCGGACGAGATCGGAGATGACCATGAGGGAGCGGCGGTCCTGCCGATCGACGAGCGTTCCTCCGACGAGACTGAGCAGGACCGAGGCGAGCAGGAACGCGACGCCCAGGAAGGCGATGGCGACCGACGAGCCGGTCTCCTGGAAGACGAGCCAGCTCAGCGCGACCTGGCCGATGGAGAACCCCCCGATCGACGTCGCCCCGGCGAAGAAGAGCCGGGCGAAGGCCCCGTTCCGGAGGACCCGCAGCGGCGAGCGGGACGGGGACGGAGCGACCGGCAGCGCCGACGATTCGGCCACGAAGCCGAGGACGAGATGCTTAGGATAAGCCCAACGCACGGGCGGTCATCCGACCCGGTTCGCTCTGGGTCCTCAACCCACTAGTCCGAGGACGGAGCGGGCGATCGCGGGACGCGGACGATTCGCACCAAGACGACCGAACCCGTCAGCTCCAGCGACCCCCGCGGGTCCTCGTCCTTCAGTTCGCCTCCGACGGCTCGGGTCGTCAATGGCTGTTGACGCGACATTCTTGCCTCACGCCGCGCCTTACCGTGGCAGGGTCCCAGATGCGAGAAGTTGCGTCGTCCTTTCCCCGAATTCCCGTACTCCGTCGGGACTGGCTCGGCTCGCCGGTCTGGGAGTGGATCGTCGCGGTCGGCGTTCTCTTCGGAGCATTTCTCTTCCTCTCGTACGCCCAGTTCCCACCCCGACCGGCGAACGTCCCCCCGATCGACGTTCGCCCGGCGTCGGTCCTCCTGTGGGCAGGTCTCGCCGCCGCCACGACGGTGGCGTGGTGGGCGGCCATGACCGCCTTCTATCGCTGGTTCATGGCGGATGCCGTTCGTGGCCACACGGCGAGGCACTCGATCCTACCACCCCCCGGCCGCGCGCAGTAGCCCGCTTCCGGACGTTCGAGCCTCGCCGGGTTCGCTCGCCCCTGCTCGAGAACAGTTCGGGCGCCGGACCTACGGGGTCCTGAACGAGCTCGTCGGCCCAGGCTCCGTGCCGGCCCCGGTAGGTCAAGTTCTGTTGACAGGCCCGCCATGTACCCCGATCCCGATGCCCGCCCGATATCCATGAACGCGTCGGCCCAGCCCTATGTGACCGAGTTGCCGTACCTGCCGCCGCCGCCCCAGTACGGGTACCCCGTACGCTACGCATCGATGAGCTCCCGGTTCGGAGCGCAGATCATCGATCTGCTGATCGTCGGCGTCCTCTCGATCCTCGTCGCGCTCCCGTTCGGCCTCCTCGTCGCCTTCTCGGTCCTGACGACCGGGAGCGTCGGATGGGTCGCGGGGCTGCTCTTCGGTCCGCTGAGCCTGATCATGTTCGGGCTCTGGATCGCGTACTTCACCTACTTCGAGACCACGACGGGTCAGACGCTCGGAAAGAAGGCCCTCGGGCTCAAGGTCGTCGCGATCGCTACCTACCAGCCGCCGGACCTCGGACGCGCCTTG
>JBGOSQ010000026.1:0-26555 GCA_041476045.1 Thermoplasmata archaeon
GGATCTAAGGGGGCCGGGTCGACGGTCACCCACGCCTTCGGCTCCGCCGGCACGTTCACCGTCTCGCTCTCGGTGAACGACAGCGGCGGCGGATCGGTGGTGAAGACATTCGACTTGACTGTGGTGAACCCCGCCACGAGCTTGCTAGGGGCCCCGTCCGGGATCTGGCTCGTCGGGGGGATTCTCGCCGGTGCCATCGTCGTCGTGGCCGCGGTCACCCTCTTCCGCAGGCGAAGGCAGCCGGTTCGGCCCCCAGACGACTCCGATCAGGTGCCCCCGGAAGTTACCGGCATAGAGGAGGGTTCGGCAGGAAGCAGCCCGCGCGAGGGAAGTGGATAGGCGACAGGTACCGGATGCCCCTGCGGCGGATCGCTGCGGACCAATAGTCGAGCCTACGACGGGCTGCTCAATCGAATCCTCTTCCAAACCAGGTCTTCGGTGGATGACCATTCGGCTGGAACGATCGTATTGACGGGGCCGACCCCTCATCGACTTCGGCTCCTGCAGAAGTCACCCTACTCTCTGAGCCGAATCCCCCCACGCTCGATGCGCCGGCCCTCGCAAATCCTTGATTCTGATCCCGCCCAGGTACCGTCCTAGGTCTCGTCGGCTCAACCCGGCAGGGTGCCGCGGGCGATGGTAGTTCACGCGTCAACCGGGTCGACCCGTCGATGAACTCGGACCCCGATTCATGGTCCGATAAGTGCCGGTCCTGATCGAGCCCGCTAGGAAGTCGCCTCGGCCTTCAGCTGAGCCTCTACGTGTGAAATCCGCTCAGCGATTCTGTCAGTCGCCCCCGTCCTCGCTGCGATCTTTCGGACTCCATCGAACCATTCGATTGGGGCACCCGCGCGGATGTCCCTCATCACCTTGATCGCGTACACCCGCCAATCACCACCAGCCATTAGTCGGGTGTACCAGACGACCGGCGGTAGGGCAGTCGGTCCCAACGCGCCCTCGGTCGTCCAGTTTACCCTAACGTAGTCGAAGAACTCGTCGGGTGGGAGGTTCCCGCAGTAGGGTCGGCCGTTCAGGAGGTCGACGTCGGATACGTCAGAAGGCCAATTGGCCGAAATGGACCTCCCACTTCGCAATCCACCTCAGACGCTCAGGGCTGCCGAACATCGGCTCCTGCTGCAGCCGGGTGATAGCGGTGTCGAACTCCCGAAGCGCGACCAGAACGTCGAGGTCTTGGGTCGCGACGGGCAGCTGCTCCGCGATCGCCTGCCCACCCACGACGACGTACTCGATGTCGTTGCGTCGAAGCGCGGCGACGAGTTGCTCTAGGAACTCACCGGAGAACTCGCCCACGCTCACCCCAGGTTCTTACGATCCTGTTGACGAACCGCGGCGATGGGGAGCGGTTCGCCGATCACGGGGATTCCCTGGGCGAACTGTTGAAAACGCAGCCGAGTTGCCTGGCGTTCCAGCTTCTCTCCCACTACATATCGCGTCAGAGCCTTAGCGTCGAAGCCGGGATTCCTGACGAGCATGACCCGAGCCGCGATCTCATCGACTCGGAGCATCATCGTCACCAACGCTTCGAACGGTGGCTCCTGGTGGAGCGCCTCAGTCGCATGGAAGAGGACGGTACGTAGCGGAGTATCGACCAGGGGGGCTAGCTGCGGATCCACCATCAGCACGGGGGGAAAGTGCATCGGATAGTGAAACCGAGTCGGGACCTCGCCGGTGAGGACGTACATTCCGAGTTTGCGCCGGCGGGCGACCTCGGCGTCCCGCGGGGTGCGGATCCGGACACGATATTCTTGCTTGGGCCGGCGGGGCGGGTGCCTTACGCGGACGAACACGTCCGGCGGCAGCGGTCCGTCGGTCGGACCTCGATGCAGCACAGCCCCGATCTCCATGGTCCGAGATATGTCTTAGTAAGTATATATACTAACATTGGGATGAAAGGCAGCGTCCCAAGTCGCGGGGCGGGCTCACTCATCATGAGCAAACATCGAGGAGCGTGGCCGGCGGTCACCGGCCGGATCCCTCGACGAGGGGACAGAACGCTGAACACCCGGGACCCGTCTTACTTTCTATGTCGAATCCCCCCAAGCCCGCAGAATCGATCCTTCGAATCCATGCCAGCCCCCACTCACGTTGTCAAGGAGTCGGTTTGCAAAGGTAGAAAGAGGAGTGGGAACTCGCCGTCCGGGAGTACGAGTGCGTTGAGTCAGAACGGTCAGATCTTCAGGAGACAGTCCCCTCGTCGTGGGGCGGCGCGGTGTCGCCTCGACCCAGGCTTCCCGACGATGGGAGTGGTCATGGGAATCGCAGTTGCGGCCCTTCTGATCGCGCCCCCCGCACTCGCCTCCTCCGCCGCGCCCTCCATCGTCGTCTCCGCCCCATTCCGGGGCCACCTGGGAGCGGTCTACGACCTGACGAACCAGAGCGGCTGTTCGAAGTCCCTACTGCCGGTCCCCTCGTTCTTCCATTTCAAAACCGGGAAAGGGGGATTCGCCATTGAGAGCCGAGAGAGAAGCTGCGCCAGCGCGACGACGTCCCTGGCCGAGACCACCGGCGGCTTCGACGCCAACGTGTCCCTCGCTCTCCCGAGCGGCAACCATACCGTGACTCTCAACTGGACGCTCAACGCAACGGTAAATCTGTCTCGGACCGACGGTATCTGCGCGGGGAGCTCGTCGAACTCTTACTACTGCTACGAGAGCGTCCTCGTCGAGATCACGATGCAATGGTATGTCGTCGACCTGACATCCGGGTTCTCATACTCTGCTGTCCAACCGTATTGGCCCGAATATTCCGTGTCCTCGTCGTCTTTCGTATCCTGTGCTGGTGGCCACTGCAGCACCGGATCCTCCCCCGCACCGGGTCTCTACGCGTTCACAACGACCTCCTCCTCGGTCCTTCCTCTATCCGGTCTCAACTCAGGTCATCACTATGTCCTCGTGTTCTCGCTTGGCGCTCGCGTGGCGGCCGGCGTCACGATGGGGTCTGCATCGCTCAGCGGCGCAACCGGCCTCGCGAGACTGGACGCCGCCTCCCCCGGGTTGGGGGTCAGCCTGGACACGCTCAGCGTCGCATAGCCCTACCCGGACCGCGTAGGGTCCGAGAGCCGTCTTGGAGCAAGTGGACTCTGAAACGCGTCCCTTCCGAACAACCCGCTCAAGGCAAGTTCTTAATCGGGGGCCGTAGATTCGAGGGTAGTGCAACGCAAGGGCGACCCACTCACCCGAGGCCAGCATCGGAAGATCGCCGGTGATTTGTTCAATTACACCTGGTCACTCATGACCCGAAAGGCGCGCGGCAAGGAGGAGATCGACGAGTTACTCCACGCGGCCCACGCCTCACGCTATCACTGGGGCCATGGGGGAACGCTCCGGAACCTTTCGATAGGTGAGTGGCAGGTTTCCCGGGTCTACGCGATGCTCGGACGGTCGGAGGCCGCTCTCTACCACGGTCGTCGGGCCCTGGAGGCCGCACACCGAGGCGCCTTGGGCCGCTTCTATCTTGCGTACGCCTACGAAGCATTAGCGCGCGCCGCCGCCCTGGCTGGACAGCGCCGGGCGCGGAATCGTTACCTCCGAGCAGCCCACCGGTTCGGTGCGGCCGTACGGAATCGCGAGGAACGCCGAACGCTCCTGGCGGACCTGGCAACTGTCCCCTGAACTACATGTCCTTAGACAAGGCTAGTTCAAGGTACGCGACCTTACCTCGGCCGTGGGCACGGATTGCAGGGAGGGACGGAGGCCCGACATATTCCTCCCACCCGAGTTTCCCGGCGACATGCCTCCCTGTCGTCGACGCTTCTGCTCTCCCTCGTGAGCGTTTCAGACCCTTGAAATGCACCTTTCGCTGATCTCGACCGCGCCTGATGGGGTTCTACCGATCTTCACGCGGATGATCTTCCTGGAGCTCCCCCCGCCGGCCCGCATTCGCGACTCGCCTTGGATCGAGAAGTCGCTCAGCGACGAAACTCGGGGGTCAGGCTTGCGCGCGGAGCCGCTTTCCCATGAAAAGGTAAGTGACCTCAAAGCCCAAGGCCCGGTACATCGAATGGGCGGCTGTGTTGCCGGCCATTGTCCCGAGGGTCGCCCAATCGAAACCGTCCAACGCGAACTTCCGTTCGACAGCCTCCATCAGGGCCCGACCGACCCCTCTCCGTCGGTGTCCCGCGGCGACGTGGAGTTCCATGATCATCACGACCTTCTGATGGGACTGATCCCAGGCTTGGGCCTCTTTCGGGAGAGCCGCAATGAAGCCCGACCGTTCGCTGTCCACCTCCGCTACCAGCACCGAGCCGTGCTCCTCCGCCGCCTCTTGGATCAGCCGGGGCAGGTACGATTCGGCGAAGTCGTCGGGCAGGCCCAGCACCGGGACTCGATTTTTCTCCTCCGCCAGGGAGCCTTCGAAGAGGCCGCGCACAAACTCGAAGTCGGCGGCTTCATACCCTCGGACCCGGACCGGCATGGGACGCGCATCGGCGTGGGATTCATCAGCATGGTGCCCGGATCCGTCCGTCTCATCGACGTGGCTCGACGGTACCTCTGGGAAATGACCGTCACCCGCGACCGTCGGACCTGGCCTTGGAACCAACGGTCCGTTCTCGCCGATCGCAAGGGAGGCTGGCCGCGACGCGAAGGGCCGGGGAGCCCGACGCCGGCTGCGGATCGATGTGAGGGATCTTGGGGGGAAGGAGGATAGGGACGGCCGGTCTCCGACGGGCATGAGCAATCCTCTTCCGAGCTCAGCGGGCAGCAACAAGCCGTGGTGCTCGAATTGCAAGCAACCGCTTGGTCCGGGAGACATCGGCTCCTACAACGCGAGAGACTTCGGTTTCATGACCGCGGGCCTCAGCGTCATCTTCTGCCGAAAGTGCGGCGTAATCCTCGGTGCAGCCGGGATTCAGTGATCTTCTCGGCATAGGGTCGCAAGCGGTGCAGGCTCGCCGGCATCGAGCGGTCGACCGTGCCGGCGTCAGCTGGCCCCCGTTCCGACGCGGAGAGAATCGCCAGACCGGACTCGGTTGGGCTCCCCTGAGCCTCCAGTTGAGTGCGCACGGGCGGCCGACGGTCGTCACCGATGCTAGGATTGTTTAGCTGCTGGCGCCGAGGGTCTCGCCCGCCCCCGCCGCGACGGATCGGTATCGCTCGGAGGAGTCGGAAGGTCTACCGAGTTCGAGCCGGGCGTTTCGAAGAATCTCGGCCGGGTTCCGCACGCCGGACCACGCGGATATTGACGTCCGCCTGGAATCTTCGCACCACGAGCTGGGAGCCTTGATCGTGCAATGTCGAGAGGAACGTGTCGGCGTTCAGCCCGGGGCCGTCCCTCCACTTCGCGACGAACAGTGTATTGCCCTGCTGGCACGGGATCGCTTGTCGAAGGCCGACGGATTCTCGAAACTCGTCGTCGGACATGGGAACGAACGGGGTCTTCAACATCTCTCGCCGCCGTGGGTAGCTCGGTTTGATCTTCTTCACGTGTGGACTCCGACGCGCGGTGTGGCGCTCGCCACTCCAGGCTCGATGGACACTCGAGGCGCCGGGCGCACATGAGCGTGGCCCACGGGCCCCGAGGTCGGCGACCCGGGTCGTGACGCGACGATCCCCGGCGACGGGCGATCGGACGGGGGGGAGCTGAGGGTCGTGGCCTTCAAAGGGTCCTCCTCGGGAACACCCGGTGCACGGAACGGGGCACCAGCGATAGCCGGGGATCGAACGAGGGCGCGGAAGACGGGGACCCGGGGCGACTCGGTCGGAGCTCGCTCGTGTCCTAAGAGGCCCGCGTCTCGGAGCTCCTTCGTGATGTTCTCTACCGCGCGCGACAGGTCGGAGGGTCGGCGGGCCCCTGTGCAGACCATCTTGCCGCTTCCGAAGAGGAGGATCACGACCCGAGGGTCCTGCATCCGGTACACTACTCCGGGGAATTGTTCGGGCTCGTACTCGACCCGATCGAGACCGAGCGAGACCGCGATCATGTTGAGGTTGATCTCGCCACCCAGGTCAGCCGTGGCGACGATGTTCTGGACCTGGATCTTCGGATGCTCGAACACCTTGTGACCACCCTTTCGGAGCAGACCCGAGATGATCCGGATCGACTCCTCCACCTGATGCCAGCTCTTTCCCCCGGTGCAGACGAGCTTTCCCGAATGGAAGAGGAGGATCGCGGTCCGAGGCTCCTGCATCCGGAAGATGAGCCCCGGGAACTGGGCCGGCTCGTATTCCGCGTTCGGAAGGGCCCCGACGATGGCGGGCAGGTCGAATGCGTCGCCCAGCGACGTGGACGCAACTACGTTCTCGATTCGGACTCGTGTCATCTCTATATATAGCGTTTATATAGGTATATAAAGAACAGGTAGCGACGGACCGCCGCGACGCTCCGGACGGCGCCGACTCCCCCGACCCCTCGGCCCTCGGTCCGAGGATCTCCGGGCGGCCGGGCGAGAGGAGGATGAGCGATACCACTCACTCCGATGCCGGCGGCCCGACCATCTCGGGCCCGGTCCGCGGTCGGCGCAGTTGGATCACCGCGAGCGCGACGGTCGCCCCACCGACGATCAGCGCCGATCCGAGCGCGAGGGAATCCACCCAGGTGGCTGCCGGTGTTATCGAGCTCGGACCGAGCGACGTCGCGCTCACGTTCACGACGGTGCGATCCGTGCGAGCGTGGCCATACGCGTCCGTCGCGGTGACGTTAACGAGGAACGAACCGTCCGACGTCCACCGGTGCACGACGACGCACCCGGCGGAGCCTGCGGCCGAGCCGGCGAAGGTCCAGTAGCACGAGTAGGGCGGGAAGCCGCCCGTGACGTTCGCGGAAAGAGTCGCATTCATGCCGACGGAGATCGGCTCACCGACGACTCCAATCGTGGACCGGATCGCCGCCGCGATCGACACGGGGGGCGCGGTGCCAGACCCGGTCCCTCCGAGCGAATCGCTGACAGCCACGGTGGCGTTGAAAGTGCCGATGTACGCGTACGCATGCGTTACGCTCGCACCAGAGCCCGAGGTTCCGTCGCCGAAGGTCCAGGCGTATCGATAGCCGGTACCCGTGCCGCCGAGCCCGTTCGCCTGGAAGGTCACCGGGTCCCCGACCAACGCTCGGGTCGAGCTCGCGGTCACCGACGCTCCGACGGACGACAGGATGATCTGCAGACCGCCCACGCCGGTCCCCCCGTAGGCATCCACGAATTCGACGGTCACCTGACCGTACGCTCCCGGCAGGAAGGTGACGTTCCCGAACACCCCGTACATCGTCGGGACACCGGCGTCCGGCGCCTCGATGGTGATGTTCACGACCGACGGTCGCCAGGTGTTGTCGGCCGAGCTCTGCACGGCGATCGCCTCCCCGGGCGCGGCGGCCAGCGTCGAGGAGATCACCGAAACCGCCCAGGGGGCGACGATCACGGATCCCCGGAGCCCGAGCCCGTACTCGATCCCGCCGTAGACTCGGTCCTCGAGGCACACCGGAGAATACGTTCCGGCCGTGTCGTACTGATGGCTCACCACGGAGCCGGTGCCGGTCGTTCCGTCCCCGAACGTCCAATTGTAGAACATGCTCATCAGGAAGCCCACCTCGGTGCAGTGAAGGAGAAGCGGAACTCCCGGAACCACCGTCAGCGGGACCAGGGTATCGGAGGAGATGTTCCATCCGTACTTGTTGGGGCTGATGTCGACCGTGTTGGAATACCAGACCGTCGATCGTCCGTCGCAGCACTTCGCGGTCGCGACCAGGAACAAGGAATACTGCGAGTAGCCGAGGTCCAACGAGAGCGTCGTCGACCGGAGCGAACTGTCCACCGAGGTGAACGCCTTCTTGAACGGACCCAAGTTCGTCGACCACCACAGCTGGTAGAAGCTGAACTGTAGGGGCGCCGAGACCCCGGCCGGATCTGTCCAGTTGAATTGGACGTAGGTCCCGTACGTGTACGTGTAGTTGAGGACGCCCGCCGCCGGCTGGGTGGCGTTCGTCATGCCGAGGACGTACGGCGCGGCGTGGTCGGACTCCGAAACCTCCCACGCGTAGGTCGCTCCGGGCTGGAGCGAAGTCGCGGTCCAGCTCGTCTGGTGGGGGTCGACGATCGTGGCGATCGGCACCCATCCCTGCGTGTTGTTCGGGGGCTGATCGGAGACGATGTAGCTCTCGAACGGCGCCGCGGTGGCGGTCGTGAACGGCCAGGTGATCGTCGCGGCCGAGGGGGAATTCGGTGTCGCCGAGATGGTCACGACCGCGGACGCTGCCGTGTCGGTCGTGGGAGAGACACCCGGGGATCGGATGGCGGGATCGATGTGCCGTGGGGCGACCGGGCTCACGGTGTGACCGACGGCGAACCCGAAGATCGCCGTCACGAGCAGGAGCGTCGCGACGAGACCCAGCGCGGCATGGGCGAAAGAAGATCGCATCCGGCCGGCGAAGAATCCGCCTTCCCCTTTACGTTGTGCCCTTTGTACGCCGGAACTGACGAGGGATCTCGCTGGCCTGCGTGGCCGCTCCCGACGGGATCGCAGCTACGTCGTCCGCGGTGCTGCCGAACCCTTCGGCCGGCTCGGGTCCGTCGCGCCGTCCGCCCGAGCTGGTTCCGGGCGGAACTGCTCGGACTCGGTCGAGCCCTCCATGGCAAGGGTCGTCGTGAGCCCCCCGGAGAGCACCTGGGCCACGTCGTCGAAGTAGCCGGTACCCACGAACGTCTGATGCGTGACGGCGCGGTATCCATCGCTCTCGGCGGCGAACTCCTCCTGCTGGAGGTCGGAGTAGGCCAGCATTCCGGTTTCGGAGTAGGACTTGGCGAGGCGGAACATCGACAGGTTGAGCGCGTGAAAGCCTGCCAGCGTGACGAACTGGAAGGCGTACCCGAGCTCGCCCAAGCGGCTCTGGAACCGCGCGATCGCCTCCCGCGAGAGCTTCTTCCGCCAGTTGAACGAGGGGGAGCAGTTGTACGCGAGCAGCTTGCCGGGGTACTTCGCTCGGATCGCCGCCGAGAAGCGCTCGGCCTCCTCCATGTCCGGGCCCGCGGTCTCGAACCAGAGGAGGTCCGCGTACGGCGCGTAGGAGAGGCCGCGCGCGATCGCCGATTCGATCCCACCGCGGATCTCGAAGAATCCCTCTGGCGTTCGGATACCGGTCAGGAACTCCGTGTCGCGCGGGTCGATGTCGCTCGTGATGAGCTTCGCCGAGAGCGCGTCGGTCCGCGCGACGAGGACCGTGGGCACATCGAGGATGTCCGCGGCGAGCCGGGCGGCCCACAGCTTCTGGTTGAACTCGCGGGTCGGCACGAGGACCTTGCCGCCCATGTGGCCGCATTTCTTGACCGACGCGAGCTGGTCCTCGAGGTGGAGACCGGCGGCTCCGGCCTCGATGAGCGACTTCGTGAGCTCGAAGACGTTGAGCGTCCCGCCGAACCCCGCCTCGGCGTCGGCGACGATCGGGGCGTACCAGTAGACGTCGCCCGTTCGATGGGCGTGCTGCTTTTCGTCCTCGCGCCGCAGCGCGTTGTTGAGGCGCCGGACGAGGTGCGGCATGCTGTCGGCAGGGTAGAGGCTCTGGTCCGGATAGGTCTGGGCGGCGTCGTTCGCGTCCGCCGCCACCTGCCAGCCCGAAGCGTAGAGCGCCTGGAGCCCGCCTTGGACCATCTGGACCGCCTGCGTTCCGGTCATCGCACCGAGTGCGGGGACGTACGGTTCGGAATGGAGGAGCGACCAGAGCCGTCGCGCGCCGATGGAGGCGATCGTGTGCTCGACGGCGATGGAACCGCGGAGGCGTTCGACATCCTCCGGACGGTACGGCCGGGCGATCCCTTCCCAGCGTTTCTCCTGTCGCCAGACCGACGCGAGCTCGTGCGATGCTTTCATTCCTCGTCCCCCGGCGATCGTCCGAGGCCCGCGTAGGCGCGCACGGTGAGGAACTCGGCGAAGGAATGGCTGGTCACGACCTCGTCGAGCAGCTCGGCCGCGTGCCGGACGGAGTCCGGCCGGGGCGCCCCGGGAAGCCGCTCGGTCGCGAGGATCCCTGCCTGGTCGTCGAGGACGGCTCGGAAGAACGCGGGATCGACCACGCGGCCGTCGTGGAGCCTCACCGAGTGGCGGATCCACTGCCAGAGCTGGGAGCGCGCGATCTCGACGGTCGCCGCGTCCTCCATCTTGTGATCGATCGGCACGCAGCCGATCCCGCGTAGCCACGCTTCGAGGTACCGGAGCGCAACGCGGACGTTCGTCTCGACCCCTTGGGCGGTGACCGGGCCGTGGGGGATGGCGAGCAGCTGCTCGCCCGAGATCGCGCGTGCGGGTCGGGGGACGTCGATCTGGTGGGGGCCGGACATCTTCCGATCGAACACCCCCTGCGCGATCGGGACGAGCGCGGGGTGCGCGACCCAGGTTCCGTCGTGACCCGCCCCAACCTCGCGTTCCTTGTCGGCCACGACCTCGGCGATCGCACGCGCGTTCGCCTCGGGATCGTCGCGGACCGGGATCTGGGCGGCCATCCCGCCGATCGCGTGGGCGCCTCGGCGATGGCAGGTCTGGACGAGGAGCTCGGAGTACGCCCGGAGGAACGGCGCGGACATCACGAGCTGCGCTCGATCGGGGAAGATCGCCCCGGCCTCGTCCCGGTACTGCTTGATGAAGCTGAACAGGTAGTCCCAACGACCGCAGTTGAGCCCCGCGGAGTGTTCGCGCAGCTCCCAGAGGATCTCGTCCATCTGGAACGCCGCCGGCAGGGTCTCGATCAGGACCGTGGCCCGGACCGTACCCGCGGGTAGGCCCATCTCCTCCTGCGCGAAACGGAAGACGTCGTTCCAGAGCCGCGCCTCGAGGTGATGTTCGAGCTTGGGGAGGTAGAAGTACGGTCCCGTCCCGTGCCGAACGAGCTCGCGCGCGTTGTGGTAGAAGAAGAGACCGAAGTCAAAGAAGCTCGCCGAGACCGGGCGATCGTCGACCGTCACGTGCCGCTCGATCAGGTGGAGCCCCCGAGGGCGGACCATCAGGGTCGCGGTCCGATCCCTCAATCGGTACTCGCGACCGTCGGGGGCGCGATACTCGATCTCGCGTCGTACGGCGTCGATCAGGCTCGCCTGGCCGTTGACCGTTCCCCCCCACGTGGGCGAGTGGGCATCCTCGAAGTCCGCCATGAAGACGCGGGCCCCCGAGTTGAGGGCGTTGATGATCATCTTGCGGTCGACGGGGCCGGTGATCTCGACCCGCCGGTCGATCAGGTCGACGGAAGGGCGGGCGACGCGCCATTCGCTCTCCCGGATCTCCCGGGTCGCGGTGAGGAAGTCGGGTGCGATGCCGTCGTGGAGGCGATCGTGGAAGCTGGATCGCGCCTCCAGGAGCGTCCGGCGGGTTCGGTCGAACCGCTGGCTGAGCGCGGCGACGAACTCGAGTGCCTCGTCGGTCAGCACGCGCTCGAACGGCTTTGGGATGGGCCCGACGACGCGGAGGCGCGAGCGGAGGCGCCCCGACGGAGACAATCTCGCATCGGGCATGGGAGCGACGGACGCGGAGGACTCGTCCGGAATCATGCAACCCCGCCGGCGGGCATCGGAGACACGGCGCTTCGAGCCGGAATGGGGTAGATAGTCTCGCCGCCCTCGTCTCTCGAAGATTACCCCGGTGATTCTGCCGCCTCGACTGGCCGGAGGCCCATCCTTCGGTGGACCGCGGGTCCACCGCGCACCGAGGAGCGAGTCTAGATTTCGGTAGCGGAGGGGGTGCGAGCGCTGGCCCTCCGAATCTCGGGCCGGGTTCCGATCCCTGCGAATCCAACCGTCGCGCTCTCCCAGTAACGGCCCGGCGGGACCCGCCCCGGCCGGGCGGATCGGCCGGGCGTCTCCGCTGGGTTCCGTCCGAGGTGTTAAGGAGGGGGTCGTTTTCCGGCATTCCTAGTTATGGCCGCGACCCGATGGTCTCTCAGCGTAGCGTTGATTGCGACCGCGTTCGTCATGGTGCTCTCCTTCCCGGGAGCCCACGCCGTGGTCCTCGGACAGACACCGTCCGGAAACGGAACCGCGTCGCTGCCGGCGACCTCCCTGCCGGCAACGCTCGCGAAGGCGACCCCGGTCGCCGCGAGCGGCTCCCATCCCGCGGTGCACTCCGCCCTCACGGCGTCAACGACCGGCGCCCACCGAGCGCCCCATATGGCCCCTGTGGCCCAGTGGAACAATTCCGCCGGGTGCCAGGAACGGCAAAACCAGTTCAACGAATTGTACGACGACATCGCTCCCCCGACCGACGTTCGTCACACCGAGCAATCGCCGTGCTACATCGGCCACGATGAGCCCGGGCTCAACTTCGTCTCCAACGAATCCAACTCCGGTTCGCGCGTGCAGTTCGTCGTGCAACTGCCGCCGGGCGGAACCTACACCGGCAGCGCCTTCGAAACGATGTGGATCGGAATGTGGCTCGCGGGCGTCCCGTGTTCCTATCGCGGCCAGACGTACCTCGAGATCCAGATCAACCCGCCGGACAATTACATCGGTCTCGACTCGAACCCCAACTGGACGATCCAAGCCCCCGCGTGGGACCTCGTCCCCGTCGGATCGTGCGACCCGCAGTGCCAGAACGACACCGCGTTCGACACGATCGGCGGCGTCAACTACTGCGAGGACGACGCCGCGATCTCCGGCATCGGTACTTACACCAACAGCGGCTGGGGCAACTTCGCTCCGGGCGATCAGCTCGTCGTGTCGATGGTGGGCGCCGTGGGATCCACCGAGGGTCTCCACTGTTACGTCAACGATACGAACAACCCGACCGAGAGCCTGAACTGGACCTACTCCGCCAACGTCTCCGCGACCAATCTCCCGTTGACGCCGTTCTACGATGCGTCGACCTGGCAGAGTGACGGGTGGGGCTACGGCCTCAACGTCGAGGCGACGTGGGAGAACTGCCCCGAAGGGACGGGCCCCCAGTCCTGCAACAGTTACAACGGCCCGGCCGTGAACGCGGTCCTCGTGCCGACGTTCACCTCGGTGATGTACTGGAACGCGACGACCCAGGGCTACACCAATCCCTACCCCTGGACCGCGATGACCACGAGCGCCGGAGCGTGCTCGGGGTACGCGGCCCCATGCCTCGACTACACTACGTACGGCGGGACCGGGTTCTACCCGTTCTGGTCCCTGCACGCGTGGGGCGGCCAGGCGTGGTGGACCTACGGTGGAACCTATCCCCACGAGGTCACGGACTGGGGCGGCGCGAGCCAATTCAATCCGTTCGGGTTCATCCCGACCTACACGAATCCGAGCACCGTCTACCGGGTCGAGACCGGCCAGTCGGGCACGAACATCAACGTGCTCGCCCAGGTAGCCGATCCGAACGGCATCCAGGACGTCGAGGTGGGAGGGTTCTGGTGCTTCACCAGCTCCTCCCCCTCGGTCATGACCGTTAGTGCGACGATGGCGAGCGGGCCGTACGACACCGCCCAGCAGGCGAACTGGACCGCGACCCTGCCCACCAACAGCATGCACGGCACGCTGAACTACTGGGTCCGGGCGGAATCGGTCTCCGGCATCTGGTCGAACCCCGTCTGGAACACGATCTCGGTCTCTGCGGGAACCGCGTGCGGGTTCGCCGGCCCGGCGACGCCGACCTTCGACGCCTCGGGCATCACGCCCGTCGGCGGGGGCTACAACCTCTCCTGGACCGACCCCAGCCCGGGGATCGCAAACTACACGGTGTGGTTCAACTCGACGTCTAACGGGACCCCGTTCTCGATCGACGTCGTCGGTGGCCAGACGGCGGCCTTCGAGAATCTCTACTGGGACAACCAGAGCTTCAACATCTCGATCGTGGCGTGGGACTTCTCCGGCCTCGCGTCGGCGCCGACGCCGTGGGTCCTCGCCCCGGCGACGCTCTTCAGTCTCTTCGCCGACTTCGTGGCCCCGACCACCCCGATCTGGGTGAACTCCGGTCCGGTCGACTTCATGGGCATGGCGTTCGACGGAATGGGACCGTTCACGTACCGGTTCATCTTCGGTGACGGCACCACCGCATGGGTCAGCTCGCCGAACGACTCCGTCGTGGTCTCGCACGACTACGGCAACTACTTCGGCGGAGCGCGCGCGAACGTGAGCATCTGGGACTCCCTCGGCGATGCCGCCTTCTCCTCGCGGGTGATCCTCTCGATCTGGGCGACGCCGCTCGGAGTTCCGCAGACGATCGTCGGCGGGGACGGGTTCGTCCAGATCGACTGGAGCGCGCCGGTCTCGCCGGCGGCGCCGGTGACCTACTACACCGTCTACTACACCCTGAACCCGGATTGGGCGTGGGCACTCACGGAGTTCTGGCCGTACAACTACAGCTCCCCGTACGACGCGTTCGAGTGGAACACGACGGCCACTTCGCTGCAGCTCCCCGTCTCGAACGGAGAGACGCTCTACGCGCAGGTGCTGGCGTGGAACTCGTACCGGGAGGGATTCCTCCCCGACGGCTCTCCGATCCTCCAGGCGACGGCGATGGCGCTGAGCATCGATTCGATCTCGGGCCCTCCGGGCGGCGGGGCGCCGTTCACCGCGTCGTTCAGCGCCGCCGTCTCGGGCGGGACGAATGATGCGCTGTCGAGCGCGACCTACACGTTCACCGGCGGCGGGACCGTTGTCCCGGCGATGGGCGGAGGGCCGGGAGCGTACTGGCTCAACGGATCGTACACGTTCCCCTCGCCAGGACCGGCCACCGCCACGATCACAGTGACGGACCAGTTCGACGTGACGCGGTCGGCCTCGACCACGCTCTTCGTGGGACCCGGCGTCGAGCCGACCGTCACGGTCGCGCTGAGCGCCGGCCCCGCGTGGGTCGGCACGGCCGTTACGCTGACGGCCACGGCCTCGGGCGGATCGGGAGCGTACTCCTACGCCTGGGCGTTCGGGGACGGCGCCACCGGCAGCGGTGCGTCGACCTCGCACTCGTATGCGACGGCGGGGACGTTCACTGCGGTCGTGACGACCGTGGACGACACGACGTCCGGCTGGACGACCACGAGCACCTCGGTCGAGGTGTTCGCGCTACCCCAGGTCTGGATCGCTTCCCAACACGGCGCGAACGGCGACCTCTCCTTCGCGTTCGACGCGGTGGCGACGGGCGGCAGCGGCGCCCTCACCTACGCGTGGAACTTCGGGGACGGCGGTACGGGCACGGGAGCGCACGCGACGCACGACTTCGGCAGCTCGGGGACGTACACCGTCACGGTGACGGTAGCGGACCCGGCGCAGAAGACGGCGAGCAGCACGGTGACGCTGACCGCGAACAAGGCGGTCGACCCGAACGCGATCACCCTCACGGGCATGAACGCCGCGCTCGTCGCGGCGCTCGCGCTCCTCATGGTGATCTTCCTGTTGGGGATGCTCTACTTCTGGATGCGCTCCCGGCGGCCACCGGTGATGATGGCCCCGGAGACGACCTCGACGGCTCCGAAGTCCCCGAGCTAAGCCCCCCGATCGAAACCCTTTCCCCCTTCCCGGGGTCCGGCCCAAGACCCGGCGAACGGGCCGCCCCTATCGCGGCGCCGCGGTTCTGAGGCATTCGATGGCCGGACGGGTGGCCTTCCGCACCGTCGCCCGGATACCGGGCCCGCCCGGTGTGGCGCAGTGACGTCCCGCCTTACCGGGGCGAGGGCGGCGGCGGATCAGTGCGCGGCGGTTCCGATGGCGGCACGGCGGTGGTGGCGTTTGGGCCACGGCGACCGCGGCGATAGAACGCTACGAACCAGCCGGCCGCGGCGAGGGCCGCGATCGCCCCGATAAGTCCCCAATACAGTGTCGTCGTCTGAGCGGGGGAGAGGTTGGGCAGCGGCGTAGGCCCCGTTCCCGTCGGAGCGACTGGAGTGTAGACGATGTAGACGATGACAGGGCCTCCCTGCAAAACGATGTCGGTCAACGAGGGAGTGACTGTGTAGCCCGCGACCGGGCTCGGAGTGATGGGGTAGGTGCCGTTCACCAGATCAGCGGTCGCTCTCGTCCCCGTCCCCAGAGCGCTCATGTTGCCGATCGTCACCGACCAGGACGGCACGGCGCCCGACCCGGAGGAGAGAACGAGGCCTGCTTCGACGACGGTGACCGCGTAGGTGACGGCCTGGAACGGGATGACCACGGTAACGTTCGCGCCCGCGACCGCTCCCGAGCCGCTCCAGGCGGTAGTCGTGTACCCGGGCACGGGCATGACCACGAACGAAAAGGTCCCGTTAGCGAGCTGGCACGGGATCGAGAAGTTCGTGCTCCGCAGGGTGATACTGCTCACCGTGCCCAACGGGGTCACGAGCGTCCCGCTCACCACGACCGACCAGTCCGTTCCCACCGGGAGCCCGGGCCCCTCGAAGTGGACGATATAGAACGTCGTCGTCGGCGGGGGCGAGGAGAACAGCGTGAAGGTGAGCAAGATCGTGATCGCGCCCGCCCCGATGACGCCCGCGCCCGAGCTCGGCGTCACGGTGTAGCCGGGAACACCGATCACCGAGTAGCCGTACGACGAAACTGCGCCGACGGTCGATAGCACCGTGATCGAGTTGGAGAACGTCGCCCGGGGCGTCCCGTTGAAGATGACCCCCCACGATGTCTGCGCGGGGAGGCCGCCCTCGACGAAGACGACCTCGTGGTCGGCCCAGGCGGTCGCGAGGGGGTACTGGTCGCCGGTGGATCCCGGGAACGTGAACGGGACATCGACGATCCCATCCGATCCCGGCAGATTCTGGCCCGCCCCGGTCCGGGCATCGGGCCCTGTGAAGTTGCTCCAGAAGTTCCCCCCGACGGGGTACGGCCGGTTCCAGGTGGTGGCGCCGAGGTCGTAGAGGTGCCAGTCGCCGGCGCGGAGGAAGTCGTTGTGGTAGATGTCCGCCGAGACGAATCCGTCGATCCAGAACGAAGCGTTCGTGTCGACGAAGCGGTTCGCGGCGACGGTGCCGACCGACGTGCCGACGACGTAGAGCCCCAGGGAGTCGCGGGTGAGATCGTTGCCCGTTACGGAGAATTCGAGCACGTCGGACAAGGCGATCGCGAGCGCGCCCGGGTCGGTGTCGTTCGAGAAATCGTTCCCGCTCACGGTCACCGCAGTACCCGAGCTCGCGGCGATGCTGCTCCCGGAGTCGTTGCGGGCAACGTTGTTCGCGACCGTGATCGAGGAGACGCCGTTGAAGAAGAACCCGTAGAACAGGTCGTTCGCGGAGTTCCCGGTCGCTACGATGCCGAGGCTCGTGTCCGCGTACATCCCCACATCGCCGTCCTGGTCGAACGTGTTGCCCGTGACGAAGAGGCCGCGGACGTGGCTCGCGGTGATCCCGTCGGCCCACACGTGGTCCAGGTGGCAGTCGCTCACCGTTGCGTCCGAAGAGAAGTAGAGGGCGATCCCTACGCCGGTGTCGTACCGGAAGTCGCTCGTCCGGATGCTGATCCCCGAGTCGCTGCTCAGATCGATACCGTACCACCCGTTGGTGGCATTCGAGAAATCGGTCCCCGAGATATCGATCCCCGTCGATCCCACGTCAACGTACGGGTGGTCGGTCCACGTGATCGTATCGTCGCGAAGGACCAGTCCCACGTCCGCGACCGTCGAGACTCCGAGCGGGCGCGGGTTGGAGGGCGTGCCGGAGAGATCGCTCGCAGCGACGGTCAGGTCCAGCGTGTGGGTCGCGCTGACGGCGAACAGGGCCGCCCCCCGGAGGCTGCTGTTGTCGATCGTGACGTGGCTCGCATTGTCCGTGTAGACGGCCCCGAGCTGGGCCCCGCTCAGGTTGCTCCGCGTCACCAGGACGTTGTCGGTGTGCTCGGTGAGGTAGATGGGGTAGTTGGAGCGCGAGAGGTCCGAGTCCTCGATCACGATCCGAGAGGAGTTCGACGCGACGACGCCGTTGTTCGGGTTCGTGAGGTCCGATCCTCGGATCGTGACGTTCGAGGTGTAGTGGAGGGTGACCGCGTCGACGCCGCTGCCCAGGAGCGAGTTCTCGATGTCCAGCCCCACGCATTGCTCGGCGAGAACGGCCGAGCGACCGTTCCGGAAGTCGACGCCCAGGAGCGAGACCCTGTACGAGCCCTCGAGCTGCGCGCCGGCGTACGTCGTGCCGAACGCAACCGTATCTCCGACCACGACATTGCTCGAGGTGTCGGTGTAGATGCCAACGACGGCTCCCTGCGACACATTGTTAGTCCAAAGGCTGACGGAGTCGGAGAGCAGGACGTTGAGCGGGTAGGAGGATCCCGCGAGATCGTTGAACGAGACGTTGGACTGGCTCGAGTGGTCGAGCACGACCGAGGTGCCGCTCAGCGAACCGCCCAGCTGGTTCGCGGTGACCATCGACCGGTAGACCGCATAGAAGTAGAGCGACTCGAGGGCCGCGTGGGTGGCATCGTTCCCCTCCAGGACAACGTTCGACGACGAGTGGACCTCGATTCCGTCCGCCATCGAGTTAGAGAAGTCGCTGCCCTCTACCCGAAGCGAGGAGACATTGCTCGCGTAGAACCCGAACGTTCCGGGGGCCGTGGCATTCGCGACCAGGACCTCGCTCGAATCGTAGACATCGACCCCGTGGCCCAGCGCCGCCGAGATCGTGTTCTCGAGGAGTCGCACGTCGGAGGATTGCGCGATCTCGACGCCGGATCCGGTGCTGATAACCACGAAGTCCTCGACGGTGACGTTGACCGCTCGGTAGACGTAGATCGCCCAGTTGCACGCAGTGCAGGAAAGCGTCTGGTTGTTGCCGTCGAGCACGCTCTGGTTGCGCTCGTCGGCGATCGTACCCGCGTACGGGGCGAGCAGCGTGTACACGTGTCCGTTGACCCCAAGGATGCCGGCGGTGCTCACGGACCCGTTGGGGTAGATGACGAGCGTCGCCAGCTCCGCATCCGGCCCGACCTGGATCGGCGGTCCGCCGCCGGGCGAGGCGGCCGAAGCCGGAGCCGGTCCGATCTGGAGAGCCATGAAGACGGCGAGGAAGACGGCGATGCTGCTCCGTGTGGCGAGGGCGGCTCTCATCGGCCGAAGGGGGAAGTAGGAGTAGAAATACCCACCGAAATCAACCGGACGGCGACGGGGCGGACCCGTCGGGGAGGGAGCGGCTCCTCGCGCCGTCGGCCCGTTCCGCCGATAGCGAAATCGCGCGATCGTGCGGTGCGTGCCCCGATGCCCGTCGGACCCGAGATACGCCGCGCTCTGACGGGCCGGCGGCGTAGGTCCGTAGTATCTTCTCTGACGCTTTATGAAGCTCGGACGCACCAAAGGAGTCCTGATGGCCGCTCCCGAAACGCCGAACGCGACACCGAGGAGACACCTCCCCAACAGCCGGCAAGGGCCGGATATGGGGCCGAAGAACGTGCGCAAGCGGAAGAGTACCCCCTTCCGTCTCGTGCTCGCCATCGGTCTCATGGCCGGGGGGCTTGCCGTGCTGTTCGGTGCGCATCTGGCGATCGCGGGAGCGGTCAGTGCCCCTCACACGACCGCGCCGCATCCCGCGGCGGGTCTCTTCGCTCCGGCACTCCCCTCGCCCGCGGACAACGGCACCGGGAACGGGAGCGATGACGGCAGCGACGACTCCGGCGGCGGTGGCGGAGTCGGGAACGGCACCGGCAACGGTAGTGGCGACGACACCGGCGCCAGCGGCGGAACCGGGAACGGAACCGGTAACGGCACCGACGGATCCGGCGACGGTACCGGCAACCAATCTCAGGGCGGCTCGGGCAACGACACCGGGAACAACACCTCCTCCAGCGGCGGCTTCGGCAATGGAACCGTCGGCGACTCCGGCGGCACGGACGACTCTTCGAGCGGCGGAGGCAACACCTCGAGTTCCGATACCGGTACGAACGGCACCGGCGGTTCCTCCGACGACACGGGCGGCTCCTCCTCCGACCCTATCGGGGCGCCCGCCGCCAGCGGACCCACGGATCCGTCGACCGCCGCCGTCAGCACCTCGGTCGGACTCTCCAGCGCGACGGTGGCCGCGGGCGCGCTTGCCGGTGTCGCCGCGATCGGCGGCTTCGCTGGCCTCGCCCTGGTCCGACGCCGCGGGCGCGTCGCCGCCGCCGAGCCCGCGCGAGTCAAGCATACCAAGGATTGGGAGTAGAGGTTCCAGGCGGAGGTCGACGGATGATGGAGCCCCCAGGGGGGCGGGACGCGCGAATCGTACCTTCGCGCCCCGTTCTCCAACCCCTTCTCAGGGTGCGCGCGAGGGAGTCGAATGCTCGGACTTGCCTTATGAACTCTGGCTCCCGTACCTCGTCCATGAGCGGGCCTACTGCCGGGCGACCGCCCGTCGGTCACGTCGCAATCGGTCTTCTGGCCCTTGCGCTCCTCCTGAGTTCGGCGGGGATCGGCATCGGCGCGGCTCAGACCCCCGCACCCGGCCCCGCGGTCGTCCAGCCGGCGTGCTCGGGGGCTCCCCAGTTCTCGATCAATGCGACCCCGACCAACGGGACCGCACCCCTGACCGTTCAGTTCATCTCCAATCTCTCCGGCGGATGCCCTCCGTTCCAGGTCGAATGGGAGTTCGGCGACGGCGCGGAAGCCGAGCGGAGCAATCCGTCCCACACGTACTTGGGCGCCGGCACTTTCTACGTGCACGCCGATGCCATCGGGGTCAACGGATCCCGCGCGTCGGACTCGATGACCATCAAGGTGCACGGAGGGGCCGGAGCGCCGGTCGTCCACGTGGCGGTCCTCCCCGCGAACGGGACGGCGCCGCTGCGCATCCAGGCGTGGGCCAACGTCACTGGTGGCAACGTCTCCGATGTTTCGAACGTCAGCTGGGCCTTCGGCGACGGCGGGACCGGCCACGGGTCGTTCGTCTCGCACCTCTACGTCACGCCCGGGAACTACACGGTCACCGCGACGCTCCACCCTCCGGGACTGCCTATCACGAAAGGGACCGCGTCCGTTCAGGTGACCGCGAACGGCACGGGCAGTGGAGCGATTCTTTCGCTCAGCGCATCGCCCGGGATCGTGAGCGTCCCGGGTAACGTCACGGTCACGGCGGCGTTGTCGGGCACCGGTGGCCCGTTCCAACTCTCACTCTGCTTCGGCGACGGGACTCCCTGCGTCGCCGGTGCGGCGAACTGGCTCGGGAGCCCCGCACAAGTGTTCGTCCATTCCTACGACACCGCCGGCAACTACTCCATCGGCGGCACGGTCTCGACAACGCCCGGTACGATCGTCGCCGGGGCGAGCGCGATCGTCATCGCGATCGCCGCACCGGCGCTCGCGGTCCACGCCTCGGTTTCGGTCACGGCAACGCGCGCCCCGGCCGATACGACGTTCCTCGCATCGGTGGTGGGCGGCACCCCCCCGTACTCGATCCAGTGGTCCTTCGGGGACGGCGCGGTCGGGTCCTCGATCCCGGAGGTCCCCGTGGTCCATACCTACCTGGCTTCGGGGACGTTCGTCCCGGCCGTGGAGGTCCGCGATTCGGGAGGGAACGTCGTCAACGCAACGCTGAGCGCGCTGGTGGTCGAGCCCCGTCTCTCCACGGGGGCCTTACCGTCGAGCACCCTCGGCTTTCCGACGAACGGGCTCCTCGTCGTTCTGCTCCTCGCGACCCTGGTAGTGGGGATCGCATACGGACGCTGGTACCGCCGGCGAGCCCGAGTGCGGCGGCTACGGAAGGAAGGGGAGGACATCGTCCGCGAACTGGAAGAATCGCCATAGGGGGTACGCCGGCCCCTGGCCGAGGGCCGGAGCGCGATTCGGGCTCCGTCGCGGGCATGTCGCCTCGAGCGGTTCGAAGGCGCGAAGGTCGGTTCAGCGGGCCACGATCGTGTCGCTCGTCGCGCTCGTACTGCTGTGTGCGGTTCCGTCCGGGGGGGCCGCGGTGTCCGGGCCGCTCGCGTTCACGGTGACGATCACCGACACCCCCTCGCCGACCGATCCGTATCTCATCACGTTCTCCGCGACGGTGGGGTCGGGCACCCCGACGCTCTACAACTGGAGCTTCGGGGATGGCACGCAACCGTGGACGGGGAGCTCCCCCTCCTATGCGCAGCCCGCCCACCGCTTCGCCGGCCCGGGGAACTTCAACGTGACCCTGACGATCTTCGAGGGCGCCGCCAGTGTGTCCCAGTGGATCATCGTCAATCTCTCCGCCAATGCGCTCCACGCCCTGATCACGGTGAACACGGCGACCGGGGTGGTTCCGCTAACGGTGTCGTTCTCCGGCGTCGTGTCCGGAGGCAGCGGCACGTATCGATCGATGACGTGGAACTTCGGCGACGGTCGGGGTTCCGGGAGCGGCATAACCGTCATGTACACCTATTCCGGCGTCGGGAGCTTCCACGTCACGTTCGACGTCACCGACAGCTCGAACCACTCCGCGTCGGCGCAGACGTGGATCAACACGACCTCCGCCGATCAGGGGCCGGCCTCGCCGTTCGGGGACCTGGCGGCCACCGGTCCCGTGATCGCGGTGATCCTCGTGGGATTCGTCGCAGTGATCGCACTCGGGCTCTGGCTCGGTCTCCGGCGCACCCCAGCGACCTCCATTGCGGGCGGAGGGAGCGAGGACTTCGAGGACACGGTCGAGGTTCCCGACGCGGCGGCGCCCGCACCGACACCCACTCCGCCGGCACCTGTCGGTATTCCTCCCTCGTCCCCATCGGTTCCGATCGTGACGGCGGCCCCGCCCGCGAGCCCGCAACCTACGGAGATCCCACCGCCGCTCGCGGCCGTCGTGCCGCCGCCGGAGCCGAGCTTCCCGATCGCCCCGCCGAAGATGCACGTCGCTCCCGAGGCGTTGCGGGTCTCGCAACGCATCGTCCTGCACCTCGCGAGCCTCGGGACCCTCGGCCACGATGAGATCGCGCCGGTCGGGTTCACCCAGATCGGGATGTCGGAGGTCCTCGGCGTTCGCCAGAACGCGTTGACGAACGTGCTGCGTCGCCTCGTCGCCGCGAACGTGGTCGCCGAGGACGTGCGGCACGTCCGCGGCCAGCCCCGGCGTCTCAAGGTCTACCGATTGACCTCGCGCGGCGAGCTGCTCGCCCGCGATCTGCGTCACACCCACGGACGCCCGCGCGCCCCGCCGACCCCGAGCCGGGGGTCGGACGACCCCGACGAATGAGCTCGGGTCCCGTCGCGGTTACCCGGTCGGCGGGACGCCGAGCTCGGTGAGAACGTCGCGGACCCGGCGGAGGCCGTCCTCCGCGAGCGCGCGAGCGCGCTCCGGGTCGCGCGCCTCGGCGAAAACGCGGATGAGCGGCTCGGTACCGCTCGGCCGCATCAGGATCCAGCCATCGGGACCGAAGACCTTGAGGCCGTCCAACGTGACGATCCGCCCGCCCGAGGACTCGATCTGGACGGCGAGGGACTCGAGCACACGCTCCCGGAGCTCCACCGGGCAGTGGACCTTCTCCTTCACGAGTGTGTAGACGGGCAGGTCCTTCACCGCCTCGGCCAGGCTGAGCCCCCGCTGGGCGAGAAGTTCGAGGACCGCCGCGGCGGTCATGGCACCGTCGCGCGCCAGCTGGAAGGAGGGGAACACGAGGCCGCCGTTCTCCTCGCCACCGAAGACGGCGTGGCGGCGCTGCATCTCGCGCGTGACGACCGGGGAACCGACGCGCGTGTAGACGACCTCGCCGCCGAGCGGCCGGACGACATCCTCGACGCTTTGCGACGCCGAGACCGGGGTCACGACGACCCCGCCCGGATGGCGACGGACGAACTCTTGCGCCATGAGCGTCAGGATCCGCTCGCCCGGGAGGTACGTGCCCCGCGCGTCCACGAACACCGCGCGATCCGCGTCGCCGTCGTGCGCGATCCCGAGGTCCGCCCCGACCGCCGGAACGGTGTGTACCAGGTCGGCCAGGTTCTCCGGGGTTGGCTCGGAGAGGTGGCCGGGGAATGTCCCGTCAAGGTGGCCATTGAGCGTGATGACCTGGCACCCGAGGCGGCGCAGGAGTGCCGGGCTCGTAACGGCGGAGGCACCGTTGGCGCAATCGAGCACGACGCGGAACCGTCGCCGCGCCACGGTCGGAACGTCGACCGCCCCGAGGATCCCCTCGATGTACCGTCGTCCCCCCTCGGAGTCGGTCGTGATGTCACCGACGTGGTCGAACGTGGCGGTCTGGCCCTCGGAGGCGGCGGTGGCAGCCTCGACCGCCTCCTCGAAGGACCTCAGGGCCTCGAGGCCGTCCGCGGCGATGCACTTGATCCCGTTGAACTCGGGAGGATTGTGCGACGCGGTCACGATGACCCCGAGCTGCGCGCGCAGCTGCACCACGTTGTACTGGATCGCCGGGGTCGGAAGGACACCCACCTCGATCACCCGATGACCCGCGAGCGCGAGCGTCGCGGAGACCAGTCGAACCAGCGCCGGGCTGGACGTGCGGCCGTCGGACCCCACGACGATGGGGGCCCCGACGGGTGCCGCGCGCGCGATCCCTCCGGCAACGGCGGTCACGAACGGAGCGGTCAGCTTCGCGCCGACGACCTCGCGGATCCCGTTCGTCCCGAATAGGCGCACGGCGCTACTGGGACGGCCCTGTTCATAGGGGTATCGCAATCAGTTGCATCGGGACTCGATCGACCGGGTCCTCCCTCTGGCGGGCCCGGTTTCGAAGTCGCGCCCGTGAGCGGCCCGGAGGAAGGGAGGAGCGCGCCGGGACGGTAGCTCATCCCTTCGTCGCAGCCTCAAGCAGGTAGGTCGTGGTCCCTGGCGAGGACGTGTCGATGCGAACGATCCAACCCGGCCGGACCGGCCACACCCCATCGGGAGGGGTCCGTTCCGGGTCCCCGCTCACCAGGTGGTTGAGCTCGGCCTCGAGGTACTCGCTATCGGTCGAGACCCTCGGGGCCCAGGTACGCTGGGTAACCAGCCGGCTGAGGAGGACGAGGCCGAGCGGCCGGTCCTTCCACCGGACCGCCTCGAAGATCGGTCCCGCGGCCGGGTCCTCCAAGATCCAGCGACGGAGGGCGAGGTATCCCGGCAGTCGTCGGTAGTCGCCCGGGGGAGGTGGACCCAGCCGGCTTCCGGCCGCCTGCATCGCGGGCAGGACCGCGGCCCAATCGGCGGGCGTAACGGATGGCTCGTCCCACAGCCCGTTCGGATCCCGCAAAGGGGCCGAGGCTCGATCGCCCGAAGGCGAGGGGCGCGACGCCGCCGCGGGCTCGACGGAGATGGCAAACATGTGATCATCGGCCCCGCGGGCGTCGCCCGGCCGGTGAAGCGCGATCCGGGGCTCGCCGGGATACCGGCGGGGGTCGACGATCACGAACGAACCGTCCTGATCGGGAGGGAACAGTTGGGAGAAGACGGCGTTCAGCTCGCGCGGACCTCGGTCTTGGCCCATTTCGGAGAGCCGGGGAAGCGGGACCTGCGCGCCGTCCGTGAGCGGCCGCTCCACAAGGTCATCGATGAGGGACTGGACCGCTTCGAGCATCAGGACCTTCGCCTCCGACGCCCCGGCGAGCGAGGAAGAGTCCTCGCCACGCGCGGGCCGGGCCCAATAGCGCGTGAGCGGGCCGGGTGTCGGCGGCTCGCTCTGGCCTCGCGATGCCCACGCGAGGCGATCGGCCAGGCGGACGGTCCGTCGTCCCCCGGGGTCCCGCGATTCGTAGAACAGCCCTCCCCAGCTCGCCGCGGCCCGCTCGGGCCACGCCGCCGCACTCACCGCATCGAGTCCCGAACGGTACGAGATGCGGACGAGCTCGTGCACGAGGCGGGCGATGTCCGCGGGGTTCTCTGTGTCTTGGACCACGCGACGTAGAAGGGCTTCCGCCCGTTGCTCCACGGCCCGGGCGACCGCCCGGTCGTCGTTCCGCGTCGCGCGAACGATCTGAGGAATGTCCAGTGCGTTCAGCTCGAGAAGGTCGAACCGACCGAAGGCGTCCATGTCAAGGAGAACTTGGACCGGCGAGGAGCGTGGCGGCCAGCGCGCCGGGCCGGCCTTGGCGGCGGCGGAAATGTCCGGCGGGCGAGGCGTGGTTCGGGGGGCACCAAGGTCGCCGTGCGAGCCGGCTCCGCTCACCGCGGCCAGGGTGGCCGTCGAGCCCGCGCTCCCGGCCGGTCGGACCTCGGCGGCGGCGGATGGCCTTCCACACCGTCGACAGAACCCCCGGTCTTCGCTGAGGTCCTCCCCGCACCAACTGCACGAGGCGGGCGAGGCCCGGGGCGCCGGAGGAGGCCGTGGCAGCGGGGTCCCCGTGGGGGCTGGGGGCCAGAGGGGCGGAGGGGGCGTCAGGGAGCGCGGCGGAAATGGGGGCTGCGATTGAGGAGGGGACGGGGCGTGGACGACTTCGGGTCGATGGATGGGTCTTCCGCAGGCGAGGCACTCGGTGGCGTCGGCCGGTACCCGGCACTGACACACGGGACATCGTGTCTCACCCGCCGGAGTTACCATCGCCGTTTCTCCGAATGCCTCATCTCCGCCCGTCCGCCCATCCGTTGCAGGCCCCGATGAGTGCGACGTACTCCTCGAAGGGGTAGACGGGTTCCCACCCTCCCCCCGGGGAGGAACGGAGCCTGGGACGGTCCGCATCGACCGGGTCGGTCTCGAGCCAGCTGAAGAAGAACCGCGATCGGACCCCGCCGGAGCGATCGGGCAATCGGTCGAGCCCGATCGCGACTGCTGTCTTGGGGAACGATTCCTGCAGGAGCCGGAGTCCGATGCGTTCGCGACCCTCCGGCGGGAC
>JBGOSQ010000027.1:0-24021 GCA_041476045.1 Thermoplasmata archaeon
GACAGCGAGGAGCACTGGCTCAAGGCCGCCCTGATGCAGGTGCGGACCGATCACGCCCGCCCGCCGGTCCCAGCGGAGCGCAACTGCGCGAGCTGCGAAGCGAACGGCGACGCGTTGTGCCCGTTCGCGGGCGCGCGCTACGAAGGCCCCCATAGGGCCACGATGTTCCACCCGATCGGGCGGTAGGTCGGTTCGCGCCTAGCGGCGGACGCCGCGGCCCAGGTGGCGGCAGACCGGGCAGAGGCGCCGGTCGCCGACCTTGACGAGCTGCTCTCCGCAGGACTCGCAGTAAGTGGCGAAGCACTCGTCGCAGTTCTGCCACTTTTCGGTGATCCCGATCCCGCGCTGGCAGTGGGCGCAGGTGAGGACGCCCGGTTCGATGAGCGCCGGCACGTCCTCGCGTTCTTGCATCACCGCGGTCGCCTCGGTCTCGAGATCGGCGAGGAGGCGCTCGAGCTCGGGGTTCGGCATCGCGGCGGGAGCGGTCTCGGCGCGCACGCCCGGTCGCGCGACGCCCTTCCGAAGCGGACGGAGGGGGGCCTTCGCAGCGATTGGCGCGGGCAACGGGCGCGGCCGAGCGGGGACGGCGCGCGGCGGGGCCGGCGGAGCCGCGCGCGTCGGAGAAGGCGGGACGGACGGCGGGGGGGAGGCTGGAACGGAGGGTCGAGGTGCTGGAGCGATTGGCTTGACCGGCAGCTTCGCGGGCGGCGGGGCCTCGCGCGAGTCCTCCGTCTCCGTCCACTGTTCGGCGTCCGGGCGGGCTGATTCGGGGAAGATCGGAAGGTCGGCGAGGAGCTCGTCCAGGGTGGGGACGGGGGCGGGTGACGCGACGGCGCCGAACGGGGCGCCGGGCGCCGTCGGCGAGCGCGCGGCGTCATCGGACGGGCCGAGACGGCCGCCCACCCAGCTCTCCATCTGGCTCAGCGCGTCCCAGCGGCTCCGCGAGACGACGATGAGATCCTGACCGACGAGCTCGTTCTCGCCCGGGAGGCCCGTCATCGGTTCGCCCACCAGGCTCGCCACCGTGCCGCCGACCAGCGAGATCGACCCGATCGCGAGGAGGAACGTCCAGATCGGGAGGCGTCCGAAGGCGGAGGGGGATTGGAGCGCGATGAGCGCTAGCGCTGCGGTGAGGGCGACCAGGCCGATCACGAAGAAGGGGAGGCTCTCGCGCCAGCCGGAACGGCTCGGCGAGCTTCGGGACCCCGAGGGGGGCGGGCGAACCGAAGAGGCCGCGGGCGAGCCGCGGGGCCGGGCGCGGCCGAAATGCCGGGAGGAGGCGGGACGGAGCTTCATGAGACCCCCGCGAGGGACGCGGGCGAGGAAGACGGCATAGAAGAAGGTGAAGGAAGGGGTTGGGGAGGCACCCGGTGGGTCCGTGGCTCCCGGACTACTGGATCACGAGGTCGAGGACCGTGATCCCGGCCGCGGGGGGCTGGATCGCACCGTAGTCGACGTAGACGTCCACGGTCTGCGTGAACGCGCTCGCGCTGCCCGTGCCCAGGACAACCTGCTGGCTGTTCGTCTGGACCGTTCCCGCTCCGACCTGCGTCGTGATCGTGAGCGTGTTGGTCTGCGTCGCGACCGTCGCCGAGAAGCTCAGGATGAACTCCTCCGCGAAGTCGCCCGTCAGGCACGCGGAGCTACCGGTCGTGGCCGAGAGGAACAGGTCGGACGTCCCGCCCGAGGTCGACCCTGAAACCGCGCCCGTCGAGCACGTCGCGACCGCCGCCGGGACCGTCGTCACCTGAAGGGACGCCGCCCCGTAGCCGTTCGCGCCGTTGTTCCCGCCCTGATAGAAGCTCGCTCCCTGATTCACCGCGGTCGAACTGAGGATACCGGCCGCGAGCGCCATCCCACCGGTCACACCGATGAGGGAGACGATCGTCGCCACATACACCAGTCGCCGATCAATTCTCTTTCCCATTCTCGCGACTCCGTGACCCCTTCGGGTCACAAACTCCTCGCGCTTCCGGAGTATAAGAGATGCGCGAAAGTCTGTTATACGTCGGAGAAAGCGGCGACCCGATTTCCGGCCCGTCTGGCCCCGGATTCACCGTCGAGGGTGGGGCGGTACCGGATCGGGCGAGCTGGCCGGTGAACGGGGCTCCGACCCTACTCGGCCGAGGACAGGCGTAGGACCACGTCGGATACCGACAGGGCGACGCCTTGGGCCTCCCAGCCACCGGAGGCGCGGTGGGCGGTCGCCACGACGTGGAACGGGGCGACCGGGCCGACCGGATAGAACTCGACCGCGGCCAAGGCCCCGTCGACGGTGAAGGAAATCGCGGCGCCGAGGAGGGAGAGCTGGTAGTCGTGCGCCCGTCCGTCGTTCGCGAAGATCGGGAGCTCCTGAAAGACGACCCCCCCGAGCGGGTTCGGGTACTGCGAGTACGCATAGACGAACCCGTCGGAGAGGCTCTGCCGAACGCCGAACTCGAACCCGTGGAAGGTCGTCGCGTCGGTCGCGGCGAAGACGACCAGTTCATCACCGAACTGGCTGGGTCGCGTCAGGGCGGACGTCGCGGACAGGAACGTCGCCGAGAATGAGAACCCCACGAGCGGGTAGGCGCGGAGGCTCACCGCGTCGTCGACCGCGAGCCGGCCGTCGGCGCGCGGCTGGCTCGGGGCGGGGAGCGACCACGAAGTTGCGTTGGCGGACGTGGCCGGGAGCGGCTCGTTCGAGAACCGGCGGAAGTCGGAGGCGTGCAGGCCGAGGGGATGGGTGAACGGCGCGAACGACGCGGGAATCGCGCTGGGAAAGGCGAGGAGCAGGATCGCGGCGGCCAGGAAGCGGAGCGGTCGAGAGGAACGGGCCCGGGCGCGACGTCGCCGCCACCCACGTCGCGGTGCCGATCGGGTCGAAGGTCTCGGGATGCGAATCCCTCCGCGGGGGCGCCCGACGGAGAGGCAGGACATACACCTCCGGTTTCTCGGATGGGCGGGGCCTCGACACGGCCCGCGGGTCCGGCCCCCTCACGGGCCGCGGCCGCTCGGCGTGAGAGCCCCCGGGCCAGGGTGGATCCGTGCCGGCCCGCCGTCTCGGACGAGGGGTTAAATAGAGCCTGACGGTGGCACAGCGGCCGCGGTTCGGGCGACCGAAATTCGCAGCACGTGCACCCGGTAAGGCCACGCCTTCCCGGGGAAGGGCGAGGGTCCCACCTCCCTGGGGGAGCGGGACCGATGACGCCGATCACACGCGTTCTGGACGCTTGTTAAATGTCATCAGTGTAGCTGACTCCTGTCAGTTGGGGAATGGCTAGGCTCGAGCGCCGAAGAAGGACGTGCCAAGCTGCGATAAGCGGTGGGTAGGCGCAAGGAACCTTTGATCCACCGATTTCCTAATCGGATCTCCGGTCCCGCAAGGGACATTCCGCAAGGAAGGGGAACCCCCCGAAGTAAAGCATTCTAGTAGGGGGAGGACAAGAAATCAAACGAGATGCCGCTAGTAAAGGCGATCGAACACGGCATAGGACAAACCGAATCCCCGCCCGGCGAGGGTGGGGAGATGTGGAGTAGTGGACCCTCGTACTCGCAGGCTTCTCCAGCCGAACGCGCCTGGAATGGCGGACCGAAGTGGGTGAAAGTCCCGTAGGCGAAAGGAAGAGGCGAGATTGGGGGTATCCCGAGTACTGTGTGTTGGATATCGCGCAGGAAGCCGGGAGGTACAGTCTTCCGATCCTAAATACGTCTCGAGACCGATAGCGCAATTAGTAGTGCGAACGAACGCTGAAAAGTACCTCGGAAGGGAGGTGAAAAGAGCCTGAAACCAACTGACGATAAGCCGCATGTGGTCCCCAAGGAACGAAGCGGCCGAAAGGCCGTGGACACAGGATCCATGCGTCCGTTTTGAATAACGGGCCAGGGAGTTTCGATCTATGGCGAGGCCAAGGCCCTCAACGGCCCAAGCCGCAGGGAAACCGACAGTCCGCAGCATCGCAAGGTGTGAGGGACGGGGTGTGCTCGCCCGAAGTCATAGGTGGAATACCCGAAGCCAATCGATCTAAGCGTGGGTAGGTTGAAGCCTGCCGAAAGGTAGGTGGAGGACCGAACCGGTGTTGACGTGCAAATCACTCGGATGACCTGTGCTTAGGGGTGAAAGGCCAATCTAGACTGGGAATAGCTGGTTCCTCCTGAAACTACTCGCAGGTAGGTCTCGGCCGAGCCGGCGCGGTATGTAGAGCACCGATTACGGGAAGCGGGACCGAAAGGTCTCGGCCTGTTGTCGAACTCCGAAGTTCCGCGCGGCGTAGACGCCGGGAGTGAGCGCTGCAGGGGTAAGCCCGCAGTACGAAAGGGAATGCAACCCAGCCTCGCATTAAGGGCCCCAAGTGCCGGTTAAGTGTCATGCAAAGGGCGTCCGTGTTCGAAGACAACTGGGAGGTGGGCTCAGAAGCAGCCATCCTTCAAAGAGTGCGTAACAGCTCACCAGTCGAGGGCATGGGCACCGAAAATGGACGGGGCTAAACCGGCCCCCGATATGCGAGCGCGCCGCTCAAGGCGGCGATCGTGTAAGGAGGCGTGGTGCTCGGGTAGAAGTAGGGGCGTGAGTTCCTATGGACCGAGTCCCATTGAAAATCCTGGGAGGAGTAGCAGCAAAGACAGGTGAGAATCCTGTCCGCCGTAGGGGCAAGGGTTCCACGGCAACGTTTATCCGCCGTGGGTTAGTCGAGCCTAAGTGAGTCCTTAATCGGCACTCGCGAAAGGAAACACAGTTAATATTCTGTGACTCGCAGGTTAAAGCGTCCTCGAGGAAGCCAGCCGCTAGGGGGAGTGGGCATACGCCAGCCCATCTCTTCCTCGTCGCCCCGGGAAGTACCGTCATGGTGAGAACCGGGGGCAGGGGAGATCGGGTCTCCGCAAGGAGACTTCTCCCGATGCGGGTGGCCCGTGAAAAGTCGAGGACGGCATCTGCGACTCGTACCGAGAACTGACACAGGTGCCCCTGGGTGAGAAGCCCAAGGCGTGTCGGCGAGAATTCGAGCGAGGGAATTCGGCAAATTAGCCCCGTAACTTCGGGAGAAGGGGTGCCAGACCAGAGGTGGTCTGGTCGCAGTGACCAGGGAGCTCCGACTGTTTAATAAAAACATAGGTGGCCGCGAGACTGAAAAGTTGTGTATGGCCGCTGAATCCTGCCCAGTGTCGGTATCTGAAAGCCCGGTTCAACGGGACGAAGGACCGATAAACGGCGGGGGTAACTATGACCCTCTTAAGGTAGCGTAATACCTTGTCGCTTAATTGGCGACTTGCATGAAGGACCAACGAGAGCTCTACTGTCCCCGCTCGGAAGCCGGCGAAACTGACTCATTGGCGAGCAGTCCAATGTCTTCCGTCTGAAAGCGAAGACCCCGTGGAGCTTTACTGCAGCCTGCGGTTGTGGTATGAATTCAAATGTGTAGCGTAGGCGGGACTCGTTACCAGGGCGGGCCGCAAGGTCCGTTCCGAGAGATCAATGAAACACCGCCCTTTCGGGTTTGTATCGCTCACCCCGCAAGGGGGACACCCGTAGGTAGGCAGTTTGGGTGGGGCGCCACGCCCTCCAAAATGTAACAAGGGCCCCCAAAGGTCGACTCAGGTGGGTCAGAAATCCACCGTGGAGTGCAAGGGCAAAAGTCGGCTTGACGGGAATCTGCATAACGAGGATTCCCGATGAGAAATCAGGGCCTAGCGAACCAATGTGCCTCCCCTGTAGGGGCCATTGATAAGAGAAAAGTTACCCCGGGGATAACTGAGTTGTCTCCAGCAAGAGTCCCTATCGACCTGGAGGCTTGCTACTTCGATGTCGGTTCTGCCTATCCTGGTGGTGCAGCATCTACCAAGGGTGGGGTTGTTCGCCCATTAAAAGGGATCGTGAGCTGGGTTTACACCGTCGCGAGACAGGTGTGTTGCTTTTTGGCGGAAGTGCGAGGGTCTCTGACGGGAAGGTTCCCACAGTACGAGAGGAACGGGGAATCGGCGCCTCTAGTCCATCAGTTGTCTGGCAAGGCATCGCTGAGCAGCCACGCGCTACGGGATAAGGGCTGAAAGCATCTAAGCCCGAAACCCCCTCGAAAAAGAGAGACCTACAAGGACATTCGTAGAAGACGAGTTCGATAGAGCCGGGGTGTACGTAGAAAGCCTTCGGGCGATCTACTCAGCCCGCGGCCACTAACGTCCGCAGCTACGTTACCTGGTGGCATTTAGCAGTCAATCAGAACGCGTGTGGTTTTTATTTTTTGAAACCAACGGCGGGCGGACGCGCTCGACGCCCGCGCAACTCGGAGACGTGGGACCGACGGTGGACGATCCATCGCGCGTGGCTCGCGGGAAGGTTTATGGAATTGAGGCGGGTCGAGGGGCCGATGGTCGACGGTGTCGCCCCCATGCAGGTCAATCTTCACTGCCGCGACGTCGGCGCGGTGTTCGACCACCTGGTGAACGTCCTCGGTTTCACCCCGGAGTTCCGGGCAACTGGGACCGAAGGAAAGGGAACGATGTACGCTACGGCCAGCTGGGGAACGATCGGCGTCGGCCCGAGGATCCTGCTCGGGGACTTCGACGAGGCGCTCCACGGCCACTACGATCACGGGGAGTTCGGCCGACAGCTCGAAGCGCACCCGTTGGGCACGGGAGTGGTCTTCTATTTCACGGTCGACGACGTCGATTCCTACTACGCTCGGATCGTCGCCCGTGGCGCCCAGATCGACGAGCCGCCCACCGACCAGTTCTGGGGAGACCGGACCATCAGCGTGCTCGTTCCTGAGGGTCTCTACTTCACGTTCGCGCGCCCGATCCCGGGGTTCCAGATGTCCTCCGGTCTGACCGATCGCTTGATCCGGTATCCGAAGGGGTGATCGGCCTTCGGGCGCCATCTCCCGCGCCCCCGCGTCCTGCTGCCTGCGCCCGCTGCGGACCTCTGGACCGATTCGGGCCCCTCCGGATCTACCCGATGGTCACCGAGTTCAACGTCGCCCCGTTACCGAGGGAGGCCATGTTGATCGACGCGGTCGCGGACGCGGTCCACGCTGCCTTCAGGTTGGACATGGACGCGTATGCCGTGGCGCTGACGCCCATCGAGACCACCAGCAGATAGTGGTGCCCCGCGACCATCGCCGTTCCGTTGTTCCAGAGCGTGAACGTCGTCGTCCCGCTGAACGTGAACCCCGCGAATCCTGGGTTATTGGAGCCCGTCGAGTAGACGGCACCGGTGGGTCCGGTGTACCCGCCGCACGTCGGCGTGCCGTAGTTGTAGCAGAGGGTGTAGTTCTCCCAGCCCGTCGAATTGTAGCTGTTCGCCGAGCTCTGATTGAAGCTTGTCCACGTGAAGTCGCTCGTGTCCATGAGCGCCGCGGAGGCCGTGAACTGGAATCCCGCGCTGTCCTGGCACAGGGACGCCTGGGAGGTGCCTAGCGGAGGATTCAGGCGGACGCGGCTCGTAGGACAGCCGCCCGAAGTCTGGAGCTGGACGGTCGCGATGGTCACGGTCCACGTAGAGCCGACGGTGTGACTGCCGTTCGATCCAACGGTGAACGGTATCGCGACGCTGACCCCCGTGCTCGAGGTGCCGGTGCCGCCCCCGCCCCCGCCGCCCGCGAGTCCGCCGATGGGGAGGCACGTCTTGGCGGAGATCGAGTCGGAGGTATGCACGACGCCGGTAAGGCCGCTCCACTTCGCTGGAACCGCCGTTGCGACCGCGCACCCGGCGGCCACCGTCGAGAGGCTCGGGGAGCTGACGGTTCCGCGGTACGGCGCGCTTACGACCGTGTTCGGGTGCGCGACCGGTGCGCCGGCGTTCGCCGGGGGCAAGAGCATCAGCAGGAAAACGGCCACCGAGAATCCGATCGAGCCGAACCTCCGAAACCGCCGTGATCGCGCCCCGTTCGTTTCGCTGTCGCTGTGCTTCCGCATTTTCTTCTGTTCTCCTACGACCGTCACGAAAACGAATCGGGACGATGGAGTGACGCCGGGGCGTCAACGCTTCGTCAACCCCCGTTGACGTCCACCCAACCCGGGGAGCGACTGCCCGTCCCTCAGGAGCTCGTGGGAGCGGGGGTGAGCATCACATGGGGCTCGCCACGCTGGGGATCGATCCCGACGAGGTGCTCCGGGAACACCGGTCGGATTCCCCGGAGCAAAAGACCGACGTCGCTCCGATGCAGACCGAGCTCGACGTCGGCCATGCCCCGAACCGCGTCGCGGCATCCGAGCCCCGGGCGAAGCAGGCCGAGGCAGAGGTTCCCCACCGACCGGGTCCGTTTGATACCGTGGAGGAACATCGCGGCCGCGAGCTCGGGCCCGGCGATCATCTCCCCCATCTCGAACGCCACCAACTCGAGGAACAACCGGGACCGAGCTCCGCGAACGGCGCGCTCGGCCGCGGCCATGTCCGCCATCGCCTTCGCCCGCTTCTGCCGGGCCACCCTCGGGGGCACGTCGGGTGCGCGTTTGTGCTCCACCGAGACCACGTAGGGTAGGTCCGTCGCTTCCCCGACGTAGTCAATGACCCGGACCCGGGTATCGAACAGGCGTCGGCTCGCCCATCGGGTGAGGTGGGTCCGGAACTTCTGGGGGGATTCGCGCGAGGGGAGCACGGCCATCACCCCGTTCGACTGGTAGAGGAAGTTGAGGAGAGTGGGCGTGAGGAGAAGCTCCCGGTCCGCGGTCTCCGTCGTCTCGTCGAACTGGAAGAGGGCCATGCTACCGCGACGGAATCCTCCGCCGAGCAGACGGTCCAGGTGAAGGATGCCGCTCGAGAATCGGTCCGGGGTGTCGGCGATCGGGGCCCACGGTTCGGACGCAGCCTTCGACGATCGCTTTCCCGCCATGAGTACCGGATGCGTTGCAAGGGGTCTTAGAAGGGCGCCTTCCTCGAGGAGAATCCGCTTCTCGAACGCGGCGTCCGTTCGTCGGAGAGCGGAATTCGTTCGCCGGAACCCGAGGTCCATTCTTCGGGCAGGTCCCCTCCCATCCTCGTTTCGTCCGCGGTCGTTGGAGAGGACTGCTTTAGAGCGACGAGGGATAGGACGGCACGTGCCGTCGCTCGGGACCGCGCGGACACACTGGCCCGTCGTCGCGTGGATCCGGCTCCGACTGCCGCCCCTCCCACCCCCCCTGCTCCTGATGGGCACCGCCCCGCCCCCACCCGGCCCCCCCCTCGACATCCTCGAACGGAATCCCGTTCCGACGGACCCGAGGAAGAGGGTGTGGGCGTTCGAGGAGGAGCATTCCGAAGGGTGGATCCTGCGCCTCGTCTGGGACGCGGACGAGCCGGAGTTCCTCGAGGCGGAGTATCGCGCGCCGGTGTACAACCGCCGATTGCCCCGATCCGAGGTTCCGAAGTTCTGGGCTGCCGTGAAGGAGAGGATCGCCCCGTTGGGCCCGGTTCCCGTCGATTCGGCCGATCCGCGTCCCTAACGAGCGGGGACGTGCAGGGCCGCAAGCTCCGGCCGGTGGAGCGACCAGATTGCGACGGCGGCGGAACGGTGACGGTGGTACGGGTACATCGGCGGGCCGTTCCGAGCCACCTTCTCAAGCGGTTCCTCCTTCCACTCTCCTAGCCAGGAAGCGTGGAGGAGTACCCGAACCTCCCCCAGCCCGAGGTGTCCTCCCAGTACGACTCGGTCCACCTCGGGATGATATCCGAGGGGAACGGTGATCAGCATCCAACCACCGGGTCGGAGGCAGCGCTCGTAGAGATGCTCGACCGCGCGCCGGAACTTGCCCAGGTCCTGCCGGTCTTCGTCAAATCCTACATGCTCCAGTGTCGAGATCGCGAGCACGACGTCAAAGGACGCAGGCGGATCGAAATCGACCACATCCGAGTTGAGGATCCCCGGTCCCTTCTCGTACTTGTCGACGCCCGTGCGTCGGTCGTCGGTGTAACGGTGGAGCACGTTTCCGATCTCGAGGACGTGCACGCCGTCCGCCCGGTGGGCGGCGAGGAAGTCGAGGGCGACGGGGATCTCGACCCGGCGCTCCCCGTGCTCGTACCAGGGCGGGTAGGGAAAGCGGGACTCCCCGAACCCGAATGTCGTCCGTCCGCTGATCCGTCGACCGAACGCGGTGAGTGGCTTTCCGATGAACCGGATCCAGGGCAGGCTCGGGTGCTCGAGCAGCCGCTTGAGAAATTTCCAGGGGCCAACCGCGCGCAGGATCTGTCGCGCCCTTGAGAAGGACCAAAGCTCCGCGGCGTACGACTGACCGACGCGGGGGGCGAAGTACTCCGAAATCGGGGGGAGACGGGGCGGGGCCATCGCCGGGCCGGTCGCCGGCTCGCTCGTCATGAGGCTCTCGCCAACGATCGCCCGCCGGAGTGCAACGCCACGAGCCGGATCCTCAGCTGCCGGAGGGTGGTCGGCTCCGGATCGAATCGATCGCAACGAGCAGATGGGCCGTCGCCCTTGCGGGTCGATACTGTTCGACGCTCTGGTGGCACGCTTCGCGTACCGCGGCAGTCTTGGGCTCCGCGACCAGTCGGCGGCACGCGTCGCGCACCTCCGGATACGTGACCACAAAGTGCACGTTCGGGTTGTTGCGGTGCTCTGAGTACGGTCCCCCTTTCGGCTGTGTGATGACGGGCGTTCCGACCGCAAGCGATTCGACCGGAATGAGGCCGAACGCCTCATAGTCGAACAGGAAGAGGGTGGCTCGCGCACGTCGGAGCAGATCGGCCATGTCTGCATCTCCGAGAAAGCCCGCGGTTCGGACTTGGCCCGCGGGTCGCGGGCCGTAGAGGCGGAGAGGGACACCGTCGGCCGCGAGCCTCTCGATCCACGGGATCGTCGCAGGATCCAACGACGCGGTCGGAACCGCGATGTACGGGTCGACCGGGGGCTCCTCGGGACCCAGCTGGAATCGGTCGTCGTCGTAGGCGTCGACCTCCCCCAACGCCGAGAGTCCGTAGAGGTATCCGAGGAGGGTGCTGGTCCAGCGCGAGTTCGTGACAATGCCATCGAACGCCCGAAGCCGTCGATTCTCGATCCAGTGGAGCCAGGGGTAGATCGCGCCTGCGAGCGCTCGAACTACAGGACTTGGCCGCGCGTACCGGAGGAGGAACGGATGGTCGATCAGGTCGAGAACTCCGAGGAGCGTCGCGGGCCGGATCGGACCCGGCCACTTCCGAATGTACTCGCCGATCCAGTGGCCCTCGTCGGAGCGAACGAACACTAGGTCCAGCGGGGTTCGCAGATGCATCTCGAGGAGCCTATGAGCGATCGCCCGATCCGTGCCCCGAACGAGCTGCAGCCACATGAGGCGGCTCATTCGAACGGGGGGCAGCGCCGCGGTCGAGATCGCTTCGAAACGCGCGGGAGCGACGAGCGATTGCACCTCGGCCAGCAACTTCGCACTGACCACATCGGCCACCACCACGACCTCGTGATCGCGCGCGAGGGCACGGGCCAGGACGAAAGCGCCCCGGTTGCCCAGGACGGAGCCCACATAGGGGGTCACGATGGCGATTCTCACGTCGCGCCCTCCCGGATCTCGGCGAGGAACGAACGGAACAGCGCGACGGTCGCGGGATAGGTACGTTCGCGCTCGACGAATGCTCGCGCCCCACCCGAGAGTCGGGACCACGCCGGGCCATCGGTAATCATGCGCTCCGCGAGATCGATCGTGCCGGGCCCTCCGAACGGTGCGGTGAGGTACCCCGTCACCCCGTCTTGCACCTGCTCCAGGGCGGCCGGAATGCGGTTCGCGAGGGCCGGGGTTCCGCATGCCGCCGCCTCGAGGACCGTGATCGAGGAGAGTTCGGGTGCGGGATGATGCCGACCGTGCGCATCGATCGAGTCTGACGCGAGGCAGTAGACCTTCGCGCGAGAATACAGCTCGATCAGTTCGGCGTCCGAAGGGCGCTCGATAAATCGCACCCGTTCTGCAATGCCCAGACGATCGGCCTGCCGTCGCAGCTCGACGAGGAAGGTCGGATCCACGACGGCCCCCGCAAGGACCGTGCTAGTCGGTCTCCCGAGGCGACGGGTGAGCTCGAGAGCGAGCCGGAGGACCCGATCGGGCCGCTTCCACGGGACGAGACGGCCTACGAAGAGAAGATCGATCGGCCGCTCCGAGAAGGGTCGGATCCCTTGCGCGAGGAACGGTGACGAAACCGCGGTAGGGACGACGCGCGACGGCCGGCGGGCGAGCTCGAGGAGCATCCCCTCGCTATACTGGGAGATCGGAGCATAGAAGTCGACCATCGACGCCGTCAGGCGCGGGAGCGGGAAGAACCGTGCGCCCAGGTCGGTCAGCAGTATCCGGATGCGCTCGTCCTTCTTCCGTAGATAGGTGAGAAGAAGCCAGAGGGTCGAAAACGCCGTTCGAAGATTGTGGACGTGGACGAATTCCACCTCGCCGCGGTGGGAGCGCAAGTACGAGCCGATCGCCCCCCAGGCAGCAGCGCGCGGTATCGGGTTCGTCTCGCTCAGAAAGGGAGGGAAGGAGGCGAATCGCGCGGGACACGGAATCGCAAAGGGAGAGGACTCGGCGTTTCGGCCCGGAACTGCAAACGAGGAAACGACCGTCTCGTATCGAGCGAGCTCGCGGATGAACTCCTGCGCGTGACGTTCCCCACCTCCTGCATGCCCCGGCCCGAAGGGCGCGGCGGTCACCTCTACGATGGTCATGCTTGATCCGCGGGCCGCCCCGGGACGGGTCCGCTCACGGCCCCGCTCACATCCGCCCTGCGCTAATGCCCTATCGGTCGCTCGGGGGGGGCCGGGGTTAGGGGCTGGCCGTCGCGGCTACCGGCGTGGCGCTGACTTCCAAGAGCGATCGGATAATCCGGTCATAATCGCGCCGGATCTTGTCCTCGGTCGGGAAGGCGTGCGATGCCCACTCGAGGATCGTCCTTCGGCTGGTCTCCGGGTTCTCGACCTGCCGGCTCACTGCTTCCATGATGGCCTCCGCCAACGGCGCTTCAGCGAGATGGGGGAGGACGACGAGATAGTCGTTCGAGAGCGCCGCCCGAAGCGCGCCGGCAGACGGGCAGGCAAGGATCGCGGGCCGACCTCGCGCCAGCGCCTCGGCGACCGTGATGGGGAAGCCCTCGTTCTCGCTGGCCAGGACGTAGGAGGCACAGTTCTGATAGAGGAGGTCCAGGAGGTCGTCATCTACCCCCCGAAGGAATACCACGCGATCGGCGAGTCCGCGCGCGACGGCGAGCGCCCGGTACGCGTCATGGAGCGGGCCGTCCCCAACGAGGACCAGCCGGTACCGCTCGGGCAAGAGACGCAACGTCCGGATGAGTATGTCGAAGCGCTTTCGACCGGTTTGCTGTCCTACGGACAGCAGGTACGGTGTCAGATTGCGTAAGGGGACCGGGAGCCCCTGCAAGGGAACTGTCGGCGACGGGCCGACCCGTTCCAACCGTCGCAGGAGCGGGTACATGACCGTGAGTTTCTCCTGAGGCGTCCCGGCCGAAACGGCCTGGCTCGCGATCCCTTGGGACGCGCAGATGACCTTGTCCGCGAGTCGGATGGCAAGCTTCTCGATGAGGTTGTTGAGGAGGAAGCTGCCGAGGTGGTCGGGCCGTGACGCCGCGGCCCGTTCGGATCGAACGTAGAGCGCGTCGTGGATGTAGTGAACCACAGGGCGACGTCCGAAGAGCTTGAGGAGGATCGTCGAGATGCTCGAGTTGGACACGATGAGGTCGACGGGGAGCTGCCGTTCGCCTCGGATCGCCGTGGTCGCTCCCTGGACCACGTGGAATCCCTCGTTCGCGAGATAGGAGGCCGAGCCGCCCCATCCGGGCAGCAGATCTCGCGTCCGGACGATCACGTTCTGAGTGTGTTCACCCTGGATCGGGCGCGCACCGACGTAGACTACATCGGCGTCCTGGGCGAGGAGCACCGCGTGGCGCTGGGCCAGAACGTCGGCGCCTCCCCTGGAGGGGCCGTAACTGTTGGTGCAACGCGAGACGACCATCACGCGCGGCCGGGTCCATCCCGTCTCGGTCATGGACTGGGACCTCTGCGACGGCCAGGCCCGCTCCGACTGCGGATTCCGGCCACGACGTAAGGAGCCGCAACCAGAGGGACCGCGATCGTCTCAAGCACCAGCGAGGTCGATAGCAGGCCGTCCCCCAGATACGTCACCCGCCACTCGGCCCCCGGGGTGGAATTTACCAACCACCCGGTGAGTCCGATGTCAACCACCGTGGGGGCCGCAGGGCCGGGACCGGCGAGGTGCCAGAATGGGGAGTATGACTGCGCGAGGGTCATGACCCCCCACCCCGCTGACGCCGGTCGCATCGACATATCGGTAGGGCCGGCCTGGGGGAGCAGATCCCGTTCATAGGTTCGGACCACCGGTGAGGCGCCGGTCGAGATTTCGAGGAACCCCAATCGACCGGTGGGGGGCAGCGAGATGTTGAAAGTCGTCGCCGCGGCGGGTATCACTCCGATTGCGGCCGACGAGAGGCGTGGGGTCGAGACCTTTAGGAGGGTCAGGTTGGAAATGACCACGCTCCCGTTCAGCCCGGGCGCCGGGATCCCGATCTCGATCGAACTCAGATTGTGAACGTTCGTCAGGAGGTCCGCGGGCATGCCGAAACCTCCCGAGGGGAATAGGAATCGATACTGCAAGGTGCTTGGGAATGTTGGAACAATCGTTGCATAGCCGGGCAGGGCGAAGGAGCTGCTTTGGAAGCCGATCCGGCCCTCCAGCGGGACCCGCATCGGCGACCGGACCTCTACCGCGAAGCCATTCCAGCCCGAGAGATCATGGAGGTCGAACCGCAGGTACTGGAAATCCGTGGCATTACCCAACGGGGTCCAGTTGGCGAATACGGTACCGTTCGAGTCGGTGAGGTTCACGTACTGCGAGGAGTTGATCGTGTGATTCTCCTCGCCCGCGACGATGTACCCGGGCGCGGAGTAGTTCACGGGCCGGGTCGATAGTACGGCGGATCCGGACCACGTACGGCTAACGCTCGCGTTCCCGAACGAGGTGACGACGGTGGACTCAGGGGGTGCAGCGAGCTGCCCCGAGAGGGTGAGGTTCGTGTACCCCGCGGCCGAGAGCAAGTTCGAGCCGAGCTCGATCTGGGCCGTAACGTTGGCGCGATTGAACTGAAGGTCGATCCCGCCGGTCGCGTTCCACGCATCGGGCCTCAGTTGGGTGCCGTTGCCGGTGTAATCCGAGGGGGAGACCACCTCGATGATCGGTACGTGATTCGCCCGCGCTAGCTGGATCGTCCCCGGGCCGAGGGTGAGTAACGACCCGGGCGCGACGATGATCCCGGCCGCGTGGGCGACGTACGTATCAAGGGAGTCGCCGACGGTGCTCCCGTTCACGAACGCCATGCTGGGATCAAGGTACCACGGCGAATCGAGGATCGAGTAGAGAATCGAGTCGGCACCGAAGTACACCAGGTACGACGGATGAAAGGAGAGGTTCCCCGTCCAATCGGCCGGGCTGTAGACGGTCTGGGTCGACGAGAGCGTGGTCGCAGGCCCGAGCCCGGTTTGATTCGCGAGGGCGGTGTAGGAGAGAACCGAAGGAGACGCGGAGGAGCTGGAGTAGCTCCAGTCGGTGTAGCGCGTCGCTACGATGTATTGGACGTTGGCGGAAGCGAGGAACTCCGACATGTTGCGCGAGCCGCCATACGTCAATCCGCCGCTGACGAACTGGTCGATGGCGAGCGAGTAGGGGGTGCCGGCCTCGTAGATGGCCGTGTCCGCCCCCGTGTAGTAGGGTGTGAGTAACGCGGCACTCCCGGAGACCCCACCCCAAGGTGCCCGATCGTAGATTCCGCCGAATGGGATCGCGAGGACCTCGCCGGAGAGCGGATGGTCCTGGAGGAACTGGTACGATGCGGTGTACTCCGCCGGGAACTGGAACGTCGAGGGCGGCGCGGTGACGACCGTTACGTTCTGCCCCAGAACGAGGACGACGACTGCCAGGGAAAGGGCCGCGAGAGCGACCGGGGAGGGTACCGACGCGAATCCGGGCCAACGGACGACCACCCGGGGGTGACCGAGAGTCCCGGATCGGTCTTGGATTGGTAAATGCGCGCCGACCCGTGACCAGTAGAAGCGAAGCCGGGGAAATCCGGCAGATCCGTCGCGCTCGATGTCGGATACGAGCTTGCCGAGAAGTACGCCGAAGACGAGGAGAGAATATTCCGTCCAACGGAAGAGTGCAGGGATCGTGTTGAAGAACGGCACGTGCTCGAAAACCAGGGCGTTGAACTGCGCGAGCCCCGGGTAGAGGTGCCCGGTCGCGAACACCATCGCGAGAAGTGCGGACGCGAAGAACGCGATGCGGTCGCGTCGTCGTCCGACGAAGGCATAGATGGAGATGGCGACTGGCAGAAGGAGCGAGAAGGGGAGCAGGAGACTTCCCCACGGTCCGTATCCGAACTGACCGTAGGTGAACTGAACGAACGAATTGTCCTGTACGTAGCCCGCAAAGACATAGACCAGGTTCTCCCCCGAGGTGAGGTCGAAAGGCAAGATGTTCACGGTGATGTTCGTCGTGTACTGCGGTCGGATCCCGGCAAGGAATGGGTACAACCACGATATCGAAAGCGCGGTGACCAGCGCCACCGCCGCGACGATGGAGCCGAATTCGTGGAGGGAGTACCGGCGGATCAACTGCCGTTGGACGATCGCGTAGCCCGCGAGGAGAACGGCGAAGAACAGGTAGAAGTAGAGCATGCCAAGATCGCCGATCGAGACCATGAGGTACAGGAGTACGGCGGGGAGGAGCCCGCGCGAGAGCCTGGGAGCTCGAAGGAATCTCCAGAGCAGGTAGAGGAACGGCGGAGCGATGGCGACGCTGATCATCGCCGGTACGTGTCCCTCGAAGAATTGCGTGGTTTCGGCGAAGGTGGCGTAGTAGAACCCACCCAGGAAACCTCCCAAGGCCGTGCCGCCGGCCCGCCGCACGACGATCATCATCCCAACCGCGGCTGCGACGATCGCGGTGAACTCGACGGCGCGTACCAGCAGCGTAGGGGTCAGGAGCGCGATTGCAGGCGACAGGACCGTCGGGCCGGTGAATCCCCCGTACGGTTGCCCCCAGTCCGTGAAGGGGAACACCCACGCCGCGGTCGGGTGCTGGTGATAGAATCCGAAGACCAGCCAAGTGTTCAGGGCGTTCGAACCTTCGGGAAGAGTCTCGGAGGACCCGAATCCGCCCTCGCGAAATACAAGGGCGGTGAATGCGACGTAGAGGAAAGTGGCCACGATGATCGGGTGTCGTGCAAGCCATGCCAATACGCGACCCGACGCTTGGCGTTTCGAGCTTGAAACGGCCCCTTCTTCGAGGAAGCGTCGCCCGTCCCCACGCCGGAACGACTGGGTATCGTCCTCCCGTCCCATCGACGCGCCGCCGATAGCGGGAGCCGACTCCCCCTAAGGACTCGTCGGTGGACCGGTAATCACGGCCCAAGGGAATGGGATCTCACCGAGGGACTCCCTCACGGCCGGCGCGGAGCACCGGGTCCAAGTGACCGAGAGTACATCAACAAGAGCGGGGTTCGCCGAGCGTGCTCCGAGCGACCTTCCAGCATCTGAGCGGCATTGGCACGCTCACTGAGACATCCCTTTGGGCCGACGGGATCCGGGACTGGACGGAGCTCGCGCAGGACCTCTCCCGCGGAGACGTGTCGCGCCAACGCGCCGACCGGCTTCGTTCGGAGCTCGCGGCGAGTGAGCGCGCGCTCGCCGAGCGGGACGTCGGGTGGTTCGCCTCCCGGCTCTCCAACTCCGAGCATTGGCGGCTCTACCCGACCTTTCAGCGGGAGACCGCCTTCCTCGACATCGAGACCACTTCCCTCTCTCCCTACGAGGGAATGGTCACGGTCGTCAGCGTCCACGGGGCCGGTAAGACCCACACGTTCGTCGCCGACGACAACCTGGAAGAGCTTCCGGCGTGCCTCGGTCGCTACCGGATCCTCGTCACTTTCAACGGCAGCCTCTTCGACGTACCGTTCCTGCGCGTTCGGTTCCCCGACCTCATTGTCCCGAGCGCCCACATCGATCTGCGCTTCCTCCTCTACCGGCTCGGTCTCGCCGGCGGTCTCAAGCGCATCGAGGCCCGGCTGGGACTCGGCGACCGGACCGGTGTCGAGGGGATCGGAGGGCTTGACGCGGTTCGCCTCTGGGCCCAGTACCGACGGGGGCAGACCGACGCGCTCGACCGCCTGGTGCGCTACAACCGGGCCGACACGGTCAACCTGGAGCCGCTCGCCGAGTATGCCGTGCGCGAGCTGAGCGCTCGACTCCTCCCGAGCGAGGGGTCTCGTTCGCGAACGCGCGCGACGCACCTATCGGCGCTTCCGGGGTAGCTCGGCGAGCTCGGTCACCTCTGCCGGGGACGGGAAGAGGCGGCCCGTTCCTGTCGCGGTCGCGACCCGCTCGAGGGCAAGGGCGCAGTACTCGGGAGCCGAGTCGATCGAGATGAAGTGTCGGCCGTTCGCGCGCGCGACCGCGGCGACGGTGCCCGTCCCCCCGAACATGTCGAGGACCGTGTTGCCGCGATAGGTATAGAAGCGGACGAGCCGCTGGATCAATTCCCACGGGAACGGCGCCGGATGCCCGCGCCGGTTCCGCTCGGGCGGTATCGCCCAGAACCCGTCCGAGATCTGCTGGAACTCCTTGGCGCTGATGTCGATCATCGCCGGGTCACCGGGCAAACGCCAGGATTCCTTCGAGAAGACCAGGACGTATTCCCACGAGGGGATCACGTGGGGATTGGCGGGGCTCCGCCAGCTCCCCCAGGCCGTCCGGCGTCCCATCGTCTGCTTGTACCAGATGATCTCGGTCCGGAGGATGAATCCGACCGCCTGGAGCACGCGGGCGAGATCGTGATGGATCGGTCGGAACGCCTTGATCGACGTCGGAGCGACGTTGAGCGCGAAGCGACCGCCCGGGACGAGCACGCGTTCGAGGCTGCGTCCGATCCCCCCGAGCCATCGGAGGTACTCCTCGTACGAAAGGTCGTCCGAGTACCCCTCGTAGCGGATCCCTACGTTGTAGGGCGGTGACGTCACCGCGAGGTGGACCGATTTCGCAGGAAGGCGGTCGAGCACCTTCCCCGCGTCGCCGTGGATGATCCGGTCCGCCCAGGTGAGATCGACCGGAGGCGGGAGCGCGACCGCTCGTGCCCCGGCCTTCGGCATCCATCGACGCAGCCGGGCCCTCGCCATGAACCTTCCGGCCCGCGCGCCCCTCGAGGGCCCGGTCGGAGGAAATCGCGCTTCGCTCCGCCGTGCGACGCCGAGTCAGCCGGGGGCCACCAAGGGTATAATCTCGGCCGGTTCGACCGCCTCGACATCTCATGCCGGTGGTCGTGGCGGTCCCGAGGGAGCAGGCCGCCGGCGAACAGCGTGTCGCCACCGTTCCCGAAGTGGTCCAGAAGCTCACGAAGTCGGGCCACCAGGTCCGGATCGAGCACGACGCCGGGAGCGCCGCCTTCTATCCGGACGAGCAGTTCACCGCAGCCGGCGCCACCATTTCGGCCAAGCGGGCGCAACTCCTCCAGGGCGCACAGATCGTGCTCCGCGTCCAGCCCCCGACCGTCGCCGAGGTGGACCAGTTCGCCGAGGGTACGATCGTCATCGGGTTCATGAACCCCTCGCGGAACCTCGAGGCGGTCGCACGCATGCGCGACCGCAAGGTGACCGCCTTCGCCCTCGAGCTCGTACCCCGGATCACCCGCGCCCAGAGCATGGACGCGCTCTCCTCCCAAGCCACCGCGGGCGGCTACATGGCCGCCATTCTCGGGGCCGAGCACTGCCCCAAGTTCCTCCCGATGCTCACGACCGCCGCGGGCACGATCCGGCCCGCGACGGTGCTGATCCTCGGCGCGGGGGTCGCCGGCCTGATGGCGATCGCAACCGCGAAGCGCCTCGGGGCGATCGTCGAAGGGTACGACGTACGCCGGGCCGCGGGCGAACAGGTCCGAAGCCTGGGGGCGAAGTTCCTCGAACTCGAGATCAACGCCGAAGGGCAGGGCGGCTACGCCCGCGAGCTCACTCCCGAAGAGAAGGCGAAGGAGCAGTTGATGGTCTCGGCCGCCGTCGCGCGCGCGGACATCGTCATCACGACGGCGAACATTCCGGGTCGGAAGGCGCCCCGCCTCATCACGAAGGAGACGGTGGCGATGATGCGGCCGGGCGCCGTGATCGTCGACCTCGCCGCCGAGTCGGGCGGGAACTGCGAGCTCACCCAGCCGGGGAAGACCATCGACGAGCACGGCGTGACGATCCTCGGCCCGCAGAACCTGCCGGCGCAGGTGCCGTTCCACGCGAGCCAGATGTACGCGAAGAACTTGCAATCGTTCCTCGCGCTCCTAATCGACAAGGACGGGGCGCTCGTCTCCGATTTCTCCGACGAGATCCTGGCGGCGAGCCTCCTCACCCACCAGGGCGAGGTCCGGCACGCGCCCACCCGCGACCTGCTGGGAGGGCCGAAGGCGTGACGGACGTGACGGCGCTCTGGACCGCGGTCTACATTGCGATGCTCGCGGCGTTCACCGGGTACGTCGTCATCAGCCGCGTCCCCGTCATCCTCCACACGCCGCTGATGAGCGGTTCGAACTTCATCCACGGGATCGTTCTCGTCGGCGCGATGGTCGCGCTCGGCCTCGCGACCACGCCGCTCGAGCAGGCGGTCGGCTTCGTCGCGGTCATCCTCGGCGCTGCGAACGTGACCGGCGGCTACGTCGTCACCGAGCGGATCCTCCAGATGTTCGATCGGGGCGCCAAGAAGCCCGGGAAGGTCGCCTGAGATGGTCGACCTCTCCTACGCCGTCGACCCGATATACATCGCGACGATCTTCTTCTTCATCATCGGCCTCCAGCGGATGAGCCACCCGCTCACCGCGCGGAGCGGCATCGTCTGGGCCGGCGCGGCGATGCTGATCGCGACGCTCGTCACCTTCCTCACCCCGAACCTCACCAACTTCGCCCTGATGGCGATCGGGATCGTCATCGGCGGCGGGTTCGGGTACTTCGCGGCGAAGCGGGTCGCGATGACCGATATGCCCCAGATGGTCGCTATCTACAACGGGATGGGCGGCGGCGCCGCCGCCGGCATCTCGGCGGTGGAGCTCCTCCACGAGACCGGGGCTTCGACGAGCTCGCTCGCCGTCGTGGGCGGCCTCATCGGCGCGATCTCCTTCGGCGGGAGCCTCATCGCGTTCCTCAAGCTCCAGGGCTGGATGCGCCAGCGGCCGATCACCTTCCCCGGCCAGCAGGTCGTCAACATGCTGGTCCTCGCCCTCGCCGTCGTGTTCGGGGTCCTGGTCCTCTGGCACCCCGCGGGGATCCCCGCGATCGGGGGCGCGTACCTCCTCCTGTTCTTCGTCCTGGCACTCGGGTTCGGCTTCCTGATGACGCTCCCGATCGGCGGCGCGGACATGCCGGTCGTCATCTCGATGTACAACGCCTTCACGGGGCTCGCGGTCGGCCTGGACGGCTTCTCGTTCGCGACCCCCAACTACGCGATGGTCGTCGCGGGCGTCATCGTCGGTGCGGCGGGTTCGCTCCTGACCCTCGTGATGGCCCGCGCGATGAACCGGTCGATCTCGAACGTCCTCTTCGGCGCCTTCGGCGCGACCGAAGAGTCGGGCACGCACATGCAGGGCACGATGAAGCCGATCGATGCGGACGACGTGGCGATCATGCTCGCCTACGCGAACAAGGTCGTCGTCGCCCCCGGCTATGGGATGGCGGTCGCGCAGGCGCAGCAGAAGGTCAAGGAGCTGACCGACCTGCTCGCCGCCAAGGACATCCAGGTCAAGTTCGCCATCCACCCCGTCGCGGGGCGGATGCCGGGGCACATGAACGTCCTCTTGGCCGAGGCGGGGGTCAACTACGACCGGCTCTTCGACCGGGACGAGGTGAACCCCGAGTTCCCGAGCACCGACGTCGTCCTCGTGATCGGTGCGAACGACGTCGTGAACCCGGCGGCCCACCGACAGGGGAGCCCGCTCTTCGGGATGCCGATCCTCGACGTCGAGCAGGCGAAGAACGTCATCGTGCTCAAGCGCGGCCAGGGCAAGGGGTTCGCCGGGATCGAGAACGACCTCTTCTACCGCGACAACACGCGGATGCTCTACGGCGACGCCCAGGAATCGGTGGCGAAGGTCGTCCAGGCCCTAAAGAAGCTCTAGGGCCCCACGGGCGCGAGGCGCGCGCTCCGTCGTTCGACGAGGCGACCCTTGAGGAGATCGAACCAGGCAACGCTCGCGAATCCCGCGACGGACGCGAGGAGGAAGTCGCCGGCGGTCAGAGCTTCGAAGCCGAACAGGCCGGAGAGGGGAGGCCAGTAGACCGATGCTACGAGGAGACCGATGCCGGCGACGAGCACCGTCCAGAAGATCGGGTTGGGGAACCGGAGGGCACGGACGAACGACGTCGAGAAGGAGCGATTGACGACGACGAGGGTGAGGTTCGACACGAGCAGCGTCGAGAACGCGAGGCTCCGGCTCGCATCCGTGTCGTGCCCGGAGGCGAACGCCCACAGGTAGATCGCGAGCGCGGCGGCGAGGGCGGTCCCGCCCTCGAGGCAGCTCAAGGCGATCGACGACCCGCCGAACAACGGCTCTTCGGGGTCCCGCGGGGGCCGCTGCATCGCTCCCGGCTCGTCCCGCTCCGCCTCGAAGGTGAGCGAGGAGCTGGGGTCGATGATCAGTTCGAGGAACACGATCTCGATCGGGAACAGGATGACGGGAAGGCCGAGGAGCACGGGGACGAGGGCCAGTCCCGCGATCGCCGTGTGCGCCGCGAGGACGTAGGCGATCGCCTTGCGCATGTTCGTGTAGATGCCGCGGCCGGTGCGGATCGCATCGACGACCGTCGGGAACGCGTCGTCGAGGAGCACGAGCCCGGCCGCCTCGCGCGCCACGTCGGTCCCGCGCTGACCCATCGCGATCCCGACGTGGGCGGCGCGCAGGGCCGGGGCATCGTTGACCCCATCGCCCGTCATCGCAACGATCTCGCCCTGGGACTTCAGCGCCTCCACCAGCCGGAGCTTCGCCTCCGGGGTGATCCGCGCGTAGACGTTCGTCTCCTCTACGGTCGTCCGGAGGTGTTCCGGGGCGAGGAGGTCGAGCTGGGCGCCGGTCACGACCCGGTCGGGCCGCTCGATACCGGCGGAGCGTGCGACCGCCGTCGCCGTCGCGGGGTAGTCCCCCGTGATGAGGACGACGCGGATCCCGGCCTCGCGGCATTCGGCGATCGCCCTCGGGACGCCGGGGCGCAACGGGTCCTCGAACCCGACGAGACCCTCCAGACGGAAGGGAAAGGAACCGGGATCCGTCGGCGGCGATCCGACCGGCGCGATCGCTCGCGCGATCCCGAGTACACGCAGGCCCCTCTCGGCCATCTCCTCGACGGCCGCGTTCCAGGCTCCCCGCTCTCCCGATTCCAACCGGGCGAGCGCGAAGATCGCCTCGGGTGCGCCCTTTGCGACGGCCACACGTTCCGCGGAGCCGGGGTCGAGCTGCCAGACGGCGACCGAGTAGAGGCGACGCGCATCGAACGGGTAGGAGTGGGCTATCACCGGCGACCCCTCAGAGGCGACGGTGGCGAGATGGGGGCGTCCGGCCTCCACCAGCGCCCCCTCCATCGGGTCGGCCGCGGTGGGATCGCTCGCAAGGAACGCCCATCCGAGCAATGCGAGATCGCGGGGGTCGGACTCTCGGGGTTGTTCCCCGTTCCGGCCGGGGTGCGCGCGTACCTCGCGAACCCTTAGGCGATTCTGCGTCAGCGTCCCGGTCTTGTCCGAGCACAGGACGGTGACCGCGCCGAGCGTCGGGATCGTCCCGAACCGGCGGGCGAGCGCCCGGTGGCGAGCCATCCGGCGCGCGCCGAGCACCGAGTAGACCGTCAGCACCACCGGCATCTCCTCGGGGACGAGGGCGATCGCGAGGGCGACGCCGGCGAGGAGCCCGGCGGTCCAGTTCCCCGTGTGGATCCCGAGGACGACGGCGACCGTGATGCTGAGGACTCCGGCGAGGACGGTGACGGTCGCCACGAGGCGCCGCATCTGCAGCTGGAGGATCGGGGTCTCGGTCTCGACGTCCTGGAGC
>JBGOSQ010000028.1:0-23980 GCA_041476045.1 Thermoplasmata archaeon
CCGAGCGGCTCTCGGACTTCTGGGGGGTCACGAGGGGGCAGGTCAAGATCCAGCTCGCGGTCGGACTGCTCCTCCGCAACGGGCTCGTCGCGGTCCAGGCGGCGGGCGAGTATTCTTGGCAGCGACAGCGTTCCACTCGCCACCGGTACGCGATCACCGCCGAGGGGAAGAAGTTCCTCGTGGGCGCGATCCAGAGCTCCGACCGGATCAGCTGAAGGCCCCCCGGCGCGGGGCCGATCGGCGCGCGCGCCAATCGTTAAGTACAGCCCCTTTTGTGGTCGGCCCGTGTCCCGCATCCACTCCGGTCACAAGGGCCGTTCCGGCTCGCACCGGCCCTTCCCCGCCCCGAAACCCACCTGGGTCACGATGGAGAAAGCGGAGATCGTAGTGGAGGCGGTCAAGCTCGCGAAGGGCGGGATGAACTCCGCTCAGGTCGGCGCCGTCCTGCGCGACACCTACGGCATTCCCTCGGTCCGCGCCGTCACGGGCCAGCGGATGTCGAAGCTCCTTTCCGAGAACGGCGTGAAGCCGGACCTTCCCGAGGACCTCCAGGCGCTGTTGAAGCGCGTCGTCCACCTCCAGCGCCACCTCAAGACGCACAAGAAGGACCTCTCCAACCACCGGGGCCTGAGCCTCATGGAGGCCCGGATCCGGCGCCTGGCCCGGTACTACCGGCAGCGGAAGATGCTCCCCGGGGACTGGAGATACACAGCGGCGACCGCGGTGCTCCAGGTGGAGTGATGCCCTCGGGGCCCGAGAGCTTCGTAGCGGAGCCCCGGTACGCGACCGAATTCACCCACGCGCGCGAGCTCCTCCTCGCCCATCCGGGCCGATGGCGCATCATCTACCACTACGACGGCGACGGGATCGCGAGCGCGTCCGCCGCGGTCCGCGCGTTCCAGCGCTTGGGATACGAGTACCAGGCGACCCCGCTCCAGGGCGTCGAACGCCCGCGGATGCAGGAGATCCTCCACGGGACCCACGGTCCGGTCCTGGTCGTCGACACGGGGGCGACGTGGCTCGACCTCTACGGTCCCCACCCGCATCCCGTGATCATCCTGGACCACCACAAGTACCCGAGCGCTCCCGTTCCCCCCGACCTTCCCGGCCACGTTGCGTTCGTGAACCCGCTCGACTGGGGCGTGGACGGGATGACCGAGATGTGCGCCGCGACGCTGACGTGGCTGTTCACCATCTTCCTGGACCCCCGCAACTGGGACAATGCGTCTTGGGGACTTTCCGGGGCGATCGCCGATCGCCAGCACCAGAACGGCTTCAAGGGGCTCAACGCGCGGCTCGTCGATGAGGCGACGCAGCGCTCGCTCGTGCAACGGCGCCGGCGCCTCGCGCTGTTCGGCGCGAACGTCCGCGACGCAGTGACCCGGAGCATCGATCCCTACTTCGTCGGGCTCACCGGCCGACCGGCGGAAGTGGGGCGCCTCCTCGCCACCCTCGCCATCGATCCGAACCGGCCGCTGTCGGCCCTCGAGGCAGCGGAGGAGCGGCGCCTGACCCAGGCGCTCCTCGCCCGCTTGGTCCAGCAGAAGGTGCGTCCCGAGTTCGTCGATCTCCTGACCCAGGACGGTTACTTCTTGCCCGGTTCGGGGATGGACGCCCAGGAGCTGTCGAACCTCCAGAACGCCTGCGGGCGGATCGGCTCCCCCGGGCTCGGGATCGCGTTGGCCCTCGACGACCCCGCCGCGCTCACCCGGGCCCGATCGGCCGAGGAGACCTGGCGGACGGGCATCCTGGAGGGGATGAAGCGGGTGGAAGAGAAGGGGGTTAACTCCCTGCGTTCCATCCAGTGGTTCGAGAGCGGCGAGACGACCCTCGCCGGCACCCAGGCGGGCTTGTCGATGAACTACCTGTTGGACCCGCGGCGTCCCGTCTTCGTCTTCTCGCGATCCGGCGCGACGCTCAAGCTCTCCGGACGCGGGACGGTCTGGCTGGTGAGCCAGGGCCTCGACCTCGCGACCGTCTGCCGTACCGCCGCGGAGCACGTCGGGGGCGAGGGCGGCGGCCACCGCGTCGCCGCTGGCGCGACGATCCCCGGTGACCGGCGCGATCCGTTCCTCGAGCTCGCCGATCGCCTGGTCGGCGCCCAGCTGCCGATCCCGACGGAGGCGGCGCGATGAGCACGCCGCCCGCATCGGCCCCGCCGACGATCGACGACATCGACAAGGCGCGCACGCGCGACCAGTCCGTCGAGCGCGAGATGCACCAGTCGTACCTCGATTATGCGATGAGCGTCATCGTCGGGCGCGCGCTGCCCGACGGACGGGACGGGTTGAAGCCGGTGCAACGCCGCATCCTCTGGTCGATGTGGGAATCGGGCGCGACCCACGACAAGGCGTACCGGAAATCGGCGCGCACCGTCGGAGACGTCCTCGGCAAGTACCATCCGCACGGGGACCAGGCGATCTACGACGCGCTCGTCCGGATGGCGCAGCCGTTCTCGCTCCGATACCCGCTCATCGACGGGCAGGGGAACTTCGGCTCGATCGACGGGGATTCGGCCGCGGCGATGCGGTACACCGAGGCCCGCCTATCGCCGATCGCGGAGGAGCTCCTCCTCGATATCGAGAAGGACACCGTCGACTGGTACGACAATTTCGACTCCTCGCTGAAGCAGCCGTCGGTCCTCCCGTCGAAGATCCCCGACATCCTGGTCAACGGATCGGCGGGGATCGCCGTCGGCATGGCGACGAACATGCCGCCCCACAACCTGAGCGAGGTCGTCGACGCGCTCCACCTGCTGCTCCGGAACCCCGAGGCGACGCTCGACCAGCTGATGGCGGTCCTCCCCGCCCCCGACTTCCCCACTGGCGGCGTGCTCGCGACGTCGGAAGGGGTCCGGGAGGCCTACGCGATCGGACGCGGCACGCTGCGACTCCGCGGCAAGGCCGCGATCCGCGAACGCGACGGGAGGGACGAGATCGTCATCACCGAGATCCCCTTCGAGGTCAACAAGGTCGCCCTCCTCCAGATCATCGCCGACCTCGTCAAATCCAAACGGATCGACGGGATCACCGACCTCCGGGACGAGTCGGACCGGGACGGGACGAGCGTCGTCATCGAGCTCCGGCGCGATGCCCCCGGCGAGATCGTCCTCAACCGGATCTACGAGCACACGCCGCTCGAGACGACGTTCGGCGTGATCAATCTCTGCCTCGTCGACGGACGGCCCAAGGTCCTCCCGCTGCGCGACCTCCTGGACCTCCACCTCGCCCACCGTCGGATCACCATCACGCGCCGGACCCGCCACGATCTCCAGAAGGCGGAGGAACGGCGCCACATCCTGGAGGGGTTCCTCACCGCGATCGACCACATCGACGAGGTGATCAAGATCATCCGGCGATCGAAGGACGTCCCCGCGGCCGAGGCGTCGCTGATGGGGAAGTTCCTCCTCTCGACGGAGCAGGCGAAGGCGATCCTGGACATGCGTCTCGCGCGCCTCACGGCGCTCGAGCGCGAGGCGGTCGTCGCCGAGCGCGCCGAGAAGGAGAAGCTGATCCATCATCTCAAGGCGATCCTCGCGTCGCCGAAGGAACTGGACGGGCTCGTCTCGGAGGAGCTCACCGATCTCAAGACCCGGTTCGGCGACGCGCGCCGTACCCAGCTCGTTCCCGCGTTCACCGCGCGGACGCTCGAGGACCTGATCCCCGACACCGACGTCGTGGTCCTCGTCACGCGGGACGGCTACATCAAGCGCCTTCCGCTCGACCAGTACCGGCGCCAGCGGCGCGGTGGGAAGGGTCTCATCCAGATGGAGACCAAGGAGGAGGACTACGTCATCCGGACGTTCCTCACGCGGACCCACGACAACGTCCTGTTCTTCACGACTTTGGGCCGCATCTACCGCCTCAAGGCCTACGAGCTCCCCGAGGGAAGCCGCCACTCGAAGGGCAAGGCGGTGATCAACCTCCTGCCACGGCTCAAACAGGGCGAGAAGGTCCAGACGCTACTCAACATCCGCGATCTGGACTCCGCCGGCTGGCTCTTCTTCGCGAGCCGGAAGGGGATCGTGAAGCGGACCGGTCTGGACCAGTTCCAGAACATCCGGACGAGCGGGATCCAGGCGGTCCTGTTGGAGGAGGGGGATTCGCTCGTCGACGTCGCGGTCGTCGCCGACGAGGCGACGGAGATCGTCCTCGCGACGCGCGCCGGCCAGCTCGTGCGCTTCCCCCTGAGCGAGGTCCGCTCGATGGGCCGCGCAACGTACGGGGTCTTCGGGGTCCGTCTCTCGGAGGAGAAGGACGACCAGGTCGTCGCGATGGCGCCGGTCTCCGCCACCTTCCCCTCGCTGCTCACGATCACGTCGACGGGGTTCGGGAAGCGCAGCCCGATCGACGACTACCGGAAGACCCGACGCGGCGCGATGGGGGTCCGTACGATCCGGACCGGCGGCCGGAACGGCTCGGTCGTGGCGGTCCTTCCCGTCCGCGACGATTCCGAGCTCCTCGTCACAACGCAGAACGGGATCACGATCCGCCTCGCGGTGAAATCGATCCGCGACCAGGGCCGGAACACGATGGGGGTCCGGATCATCCGCATCGAGGAGGGCGACCAGGTCCGCGACGCGGTCGTCCTCGCCTCGTCGCTCGAGAACGGTGTAACGGCACCCGGGGCCGAGCCGCCCTCCGACGCTCCCGCCGTCGAGGAGAGCGACGTGCCCGAAACGAAGGACGACGATGAGAACGGGGGCGAGGATGCGGCACCGCCGTCCCAGGGGTAGGACCCGTCAGGTCTGCCCGCAGTGCGGATCCGACCGCCTGATCTTCAATGCCGGTCTCATCACCGGCCAGGTCTACCACTGCCTCAAGTGCGACTACATCGGCTCGCTCGTGTTCGAGACGGACCTCCCGTCGCCCGACGAGATCAAGGACAAGACCGGCGGCGACGGGTCGTAACCCGACGGCGTTCGGCTACTCCGGGCCGCCGTTCCAGCCTTCGTTCTCCCGCGGCGTCGCGGGCACCTGGGCCCGGTACATGGCGTCGACGAGGGCGAGTGCGCGTACCGTCGGTCGGACGTCGTGGGCCCGAACGATGTGGGCTCCCTGGAGCCCGGCGACGACCGCCGCGGCAATGCTCGCCTCGAGACGGTCCTCCGTCGGGGCGGATCCGAGGGTCCAGCCGAGGAACGACTTGCGCGACGCACCCACGAGCACCGGGTAGCCGAGGGAGCGAAGCTCTCCCACGTGCGCCAGCAGTTCCAGGCTCTGCGGGGCGGTCTTCGCGAACCCGAGCCCGGGATCGATGATCAGTTTGGTCGAGGGAATGCCGTCGGCCTCGGCTTGCTCCGTCGCGCGCGCGAGCGCTTCAAAGACCTCGCCGCGCAGGTCCTCGTACTGGGTCTCCGATGCCATCGTCTCCGGGGTCCCGCGCAGGTGCATGACGATCGCCGCGGCCCCGGTCTCTCGGACGACGGCACGCATCGCCGGGTCGGCGAGTCCGGTCACGTCGTTGACGATGTCGGCGCCCGCCGCGATGGCGCGACGCGCCGTCGCGGCGTGGCGGGTGTCGACGGAGATCGGTACGCGGCCGTCGGCGGCGAGCGCCGCGATCAAGGGGGCGATCCGTTCGAACTCGACGTCGGGGTCGACGGGGGAGGCTCCGGGCCGCGTGGACTCGCCCCCCACATCGATCAGATGCGCGCCTTCGGAGACGAGGCGACGCGCGTGCGCGATCGCCTTTGCCGGATCCAGGAACTCGCCGCCGTCCGAGAACGAGTCCGGGGTCACGTTGACGACCCCCATGACGAGCACGTGACCGCCCACCTCGAAGGAGCGATGCGCTCCCTCGACCCGTCGAGGGGCACGCGCCGTGTAGTGGGCGAGGGCCGCCTGGATCTCATCGGCGATCGCGCGGAGCTGGAACGGTTGCCGCCTTAGCTTCGGCAGGAGCCGGCGGTACTGGCCCCAGGTCGCCAGGAGCACCACGTCGCTCTCGGCGACGGAATGGTCGGCGACGCCGCGCGCATGGGCGGCGTCGGCCCCGACCGCGAGGAGCTCCTGTTTGAGGAGCGGAGAGGCCTTGAGCGGCACGCGGCGGAGCGCGACGGGAAAGATCCGGGCCTTCCGCGTCATAATCCCGACCCCTTCCGGGTCGCTACCGGTCCGATCGATGGCGCGTGCGAGCTCCGGGAAGCTCGACCCTTCGAGGATCCGCGCGGCGAAACGGTGGCGGGAAGGCGACGGGCCCGACCGATCGGCCTCCGCCGTCACGGTGCGTCGAGGGGACCCGAGGTCAAAAGGACTGAGGCCGAGGCCGGGGGGGACGGCATCCTTAGGTTCCCTCCCACCCCTCCCCCGAGCGATGCCGGCTCGCGGAGCGCGGTTCGCCGCCGTCGTCGCCCTCGAGGGACCGTCGGGGGCGGGGAAGAGCAGCGTCGCCGCCCGGCTCGCCCCCGTCCTCGGCGGCACGGTCGTCCTCGAGGCGTTCGATCGACTGGACCGGTCCATCCCGCTCACCTTCCAGAGCCGGAGCGAGCTCGCCGATCTCGAACGACGGCTCTTCCGCGAAGAGGGTCATCGATGGACCGAGGCGAACCGGCTGCGCTCCGGTGGATCCGCTGCGATCCTAGACACCGCCACCTTCGGGCCTCTCACCTACTCCTGGGGGCTTCGCGAGGGCGTCGACCCGGCCCTCGACGTCCTTCCCGACCTCGTGCGGTCGGCGCGATCCATGGTGAGCCGCTCGGGCTGGGGGATCCCGGACCTGACGGTCTACCTCGACGTCCCCGAGGAGGTCGCCCGATCGCGCGCGAAGCGGGACCCGTTGGGCCACCCCCCCCAGACCGCGGATCGGCACGCCGCCGTCGGGCGGTGGGAGCGTTTCCTGTACGAGCGGGAGTTCCCCCGGCGCATCCCCGGCCGGTTCGTCTCGATCGCGGGCGACGGAACCCCGGGCGACGTCGCGCTCGCCATCCAGGACCGGCTCGAACGGTTCGGGCCGTTGCCTCCGCCGTCGGCCGACGAGACCGATCGGCTCCTCCGACTGTTCGAGGGCGGCGGCCCCGCCGGTCGCGCCGAGCTCCGACACCCTAATCCTTAAAGTCCCCCCCCGGTCTGGCCGAAACTCCGCCGATGAAGCCGTTGGACGTACTCCAGCAGAGCCTGCACAAGCGGGTGCTCGTGGAGATGAAAGGGGGCCACTCCTTCCGCGGCACATTGGACGGCTTCGATCAGCACTTGAACCTCGTCCTGTCGTCGGTCGAAGAGGTCGACCACGATCAGGTCTCGGCCCGCCCCGGGACGACCCTCCTGCGTGGCGACAGCATCGTCTACATCTCCCCGTAATCGGAGTCGACCATGAGCAAGGGAACACCGTCCAGCCGCGGCGGCAAGATCGTCCACGTCATCTGCCGACGGTGCGGCAAGCACTCGTACCACCGTCAGAAGAAGGTCTGCGCGTCGTGCGGGTTCGGCGACACCGCCCACCGACGCCGCTACAACTGGGCGAAGCTCAAGCGGTAGATCGCACCCACGGCCGCGGCGACGAGACCGACGCGTTCCCCCGCGCCGCGAACCGCAGGGGGCGGTCGACGGCGCGTCGGATCCCCACGCGGGGCGCGCGCACGATCGCTCCGATCGGTTTGGTCCGACCATAGATCCGGATCGCACCGCGCGTGAGGTCGCTCCCGTCGTCCGCTCGCGTGAGGTCGAGGGCGCGGCAGAGTCGGCCGGGTCCGCGCGCGTCGCCGAGCCCTAGCGAGACCGGCTCGAGGGCCCGGAACAGGACCGCCTGTCCGGGTCGTGTGACAACGTTCGCGCAGTGCACCTGGTGGATCCGGTAGACGTAGAGGGTCCCCGGCCGACCGAACATCGACCGGTTCCGGTCCGTGGGTCCGCGATAGGCGTGGTTCGCGGGATCGTTCGCCACGTACGCTTCGGTCTCGACGATCCGGCCGACCAGGACGCGGGCCCCGTGCCGCCGCACGAGGCAGCAGCCGATCAGCTCCCGCGCGACGGTCGCCGTCGGACGGTCGTAGAACGATCGCGGAAGCGGTGGGCCGATCCCGCGGGGAACCGTCGACACGTGCGCGAACGTCGTTGGGGTTCAGAGGATGTGGCCACGATCGCAGAGCGGGGCCCCGTCGACCGCGACGGTCGCCTCGCCGATGACGATCCACGTCGAGAAGGCGACCCGGTTGGACCCGCCGTAGCCGGAGTTGCCGCCGATGAGAAGCGTGACCGCGCCGGCCTCCTGGTCCTCGACCTGCGGCACCCCCGGGGCCAACACCGGGTTGAGGCCGATCGAGAAGACGGAGACGATCTCCTTGCCTTTCGGCGCCTTCCCGTACCGGTCGTCGAAGACGCTCTGGCCGTCCGTGTACCAGGCGCTCGCCAGACGACCGGCGTGCGCCTCCCACTGGCCGCCCTCGAGGCGGCCGAACCCCGCGAACGTCGGGCGGTTCGCGATCGCCATCCCTTCCGCGCTCTTCTCGTCGATCGCGACCGCGACAGCGCCGGGCGGCGAGACGGTCATGTTGTTCCCGGCCTTCAGGTCCTCGGCGCCGACGACGCCGTCGTCGATGAAGGGCTTCCGGCCGCGGAGTTTGAGGGTGATATCCGTGCCGTTCGCGGCGGTAATGCGGAGCTGCTTGCCCTTGAGCAACTTCCGTCCGACGCGCTCGGCCGTCGTGCGGATCTGCTTCGAATCGGCCTCGACAGTCGCGCGGATGAGCTGACTTCGCCACGTCGCGGCCGAGACCCCCCACGTCGCCGCCTGGGGCTCGGTCGCGTAGCCGAGAACGCTCCGCACGCCGCGAAGGCGACCCTTCTCGGCGCGCTTGTACCAATCCGAGTTGTACCCCGTCAGCGCGGCTACGTGCTCGGCCGGCAGGGAGCGGAACCGGGGCCGGTCCGCCGGTCCCGGGAAGAAGACGTACGCGTCGGTCTCGGCGAGGGCCGCCCATTCGTGGCGTCCCACCCGGCTCCACTGGGCGATCGATGGGGCCATGTCGATGCTCCGCCAGTACGCCGTCTCGTCCTCGAGGAGGAGCATCGGGTGCGCTCCCCGACGCCGCGCCTCCACGACGCACGAGGTCGCGTAGGGGAGCGTGTGGTTCCACGTCTCGATGATGACGTTCTCGTCGCGCTTGACGCCGAGCGCGGTCCCGATGAGGGCCTGGGCGACCTGCACCGGACCGGCCTCTTCGGTCGCCATCGGGCTCGGAAGGTAGGCGGGCCTCTTAAACCTTCGAAGCCGCGAAAGCGGCCGCACGATAGCGCCGTCGGCTCTCTCGCCGAAGACGTGCGATGAGCTCCGATGGGCTCGTGTCCCCTACGGCGAACCGTTCGACCACATCGGCGACGAGCTCCCCGCAGTCCCCGAACCGCGGGGGAAACCCTCGGGCGATCGATCCCGGAAGGCCCCTCGGGGCGGCGGGAGGAGGATTGAGGCTCGCCGCGACGATGCCTTCGACGCGGCGCAGACGCGAGAAGTCGGACAGACCGCGTCGCACGTCCGGGGGGATCCCCGACGCGTGCATCCAGCGGAGCAGAGCGGCGATCTTCTCGGGGCGGTGTCGTCGGGCCGATCGGCCCCGGCCCAGCACGCCGTTGAAGTAGAGGAACGGAACCTTCCACGCCATCGCCTCGAGCAGCGATCGGGTCCCGGTCACGATCGCGAGATCGGACCGGGACCACGCGCCTCGCCAGGAAGCCGGGGATCGCGCGTTCCAGATCTCGGGACGCACACGCTCGGATGGGGGGATCTCCATCGGTCGTGGAGATCGCACGATCAGCACCACCTTTCGTCGGGCCCGCTCGAGCCCCCGGATCAACAAGGGCGCGAGCCGGTCCGAGGTCGACGGGCTTGCGTACCAGAGGACGCTGAGCCCGCCAGACCGCCGGGACGTTCGCCGGGTCTCAAGTCGCTCCGGCCAGATGGGGCCGACCTGCACGATCTCCGGAAGGTCGCGATCGAAGCGCGTCGATCGATGGAACGTCGGGAACAGCACGAGGAGGTCCGTGCGATCCAGTGCGCGGAACTTCCGATAGAGCCGCGTGAACTCGGCGACCTCTTCTGTGCTCGAGCCGCGATCCGGTTTCGCACGTCGCGCCCGTTCGGTCCGGCCGGCCTCGCGCCATCGCTCCTCCGCCAGCTCGCGCATCGGCCGTCCCCGCGCGAACTCCTCGAGACTGACGTGCAGCACGTGGCCGGGCCCGTAGGCACGGTCGATCTCTGCGCGCTCGATGGCCCAGGGTCCGGCACGACCGTACGGCTCGTCCCGCGCGTCGGCCGCCGTAACCCCGAACTGCGAGGAGATCGTGATCGCCCGATCCGAGCGCGGAAGGAGGCGTACCGTCCGCTCGATCCCGGTCCAATCGAAGGTCTCGTCCCGGAGCAGGGCCAGTGGACGGGCACGCGTGCGGACCACGCTCACCCGACGCCCGGCACGCGCGAGCCGATGGCCGACGAGGAGCACGTCCTCGACGTCCCCGCGCCCGCTGCCGACGACCGCGGGTAGCAGGTAGACGTCGACCCCGCCGCGCGATCGACGCACGGGCCTACGCCGCGAGGGGACGGAAGAGCGTCTCGAGCGCGATCGCTTCACGGAACCCCTCGCGGGCGAGCACGGCGAGCCCGGTCGCATTGTGGGTCGGCAGCTCGCAAACGACCCGACGAACCCCGTGTCGCTGGATCCAGTCGGTGGCGGTGCGGACGAGCGCCCGTCCCGTCTCCTCCGGGACGTCGGGCGAGAGCAGCGGAGCGCTGAGGTGACCCGACTCCGTCGCCGAGCTCACGGTCCCGCGGACGAACCCCTCGACCCCGCGGCCGCGATCGACGGTCCACGCCGCGCTCTCGGAGTCGAGGCCCATCGTGACGAGCGGCGTCTCCCGGAAGTGCCCGGCCGCAACGGGGAGCACCTCGGTGACGGCACGCGGGAGGAGGCCCATCGCGAGCGCCGTGAGCGGTTTCGCGTCGCGGCGGGCGAAGGGCCGGACCCCGGGGGCCACGCCCGGCTCGGCCGGGCCCGGCCCGTCGGAGTCGCGGAAATAGTACGACTGGCCCCGGAGCATCCGGTACCCGAGCTTCTCGTAGAGCGAACGCGCCGGGGCGTTCGTGACGAGCACGTCGAGGACGGTGAACTTCCGACCCGCACGACGGGAGGCGGCCTCGCACGCGTGGACGATCTGCGTCGCGTAGCCCCGGCCCCGGAAAGGCTCATCGACGACGACGCTGGAAATGTAGCCGGCCTTCGTGGGAAAGGTGAGGACCGCCGCCCCGGCGAGACGGCCTTCCGCCTCGAGGACGACGACCTTGTAGACGGGGTGCCGGAACGCGTCGAACATCCAGAGGAGGAGACGCACGTCGGGGCGGAAGACGCGCTGCACGACCGCGTCGAACGCGCCGGGGCGCCATCGGAGCAGCTCGCCTTCTTCGGGGAAATAGCGTCCGGTCAGCTCGAACAGCTTGGGGCCGTCCTCGCGCCGGAACGGCCTTAGCATCCGAGCTCGTCCTCGTCCGACGCAGCGGGCCACGCCGCCTCGAAGAGCTGTCCCAGCGTCGGCGGGGTCGCGCCGGGCGGCACTTCGAACCCGGGAAGGCGCGCGAGCCGCTCCAGCTCGTCCTCGTCGAGCGCCGAGCGGCTCTCGGTGAGGGCTCGGGCGACGAGCAGGTCGGCGTCGCCGGCCCGAAGCCGGCCGATCGCCTGGATCGTCGTGTCGAACAGGCGCGACGGGGCGTCGCTGATGAGGCGGATCGAATCGCTCTCGGCGAACGTCTCGCCCGTGGTCCCCGCGGGATGCAACTGGCGCAGTAGCGTGACCAGGGCCTCGCGCGCCCCGTCGTCGCGGAGACGGCCGAGCGCCCAGATCGCGGCAAGCCGTACCTCGGGGGTTGGGTGCTTGAGCTCCTCACGGATCCGCGGTGCGGCCTCGGTCAGGTCGAGGAGGGCCAACGCGTAGATCGCCCCGCGACGCGGCCACGGGTGCGGGTCCTCGAGCCGCTCGCGGAGGCGGCTCAGATCGGTCGAATCGCCGACGAACCCGAGCATCTCCGACGCGGTTCCCCGGACCGACCAGACCGGGTCGTTCAGGTGGGGCCGGATCACGTCCGCGGCGCCGGGAGCGCGCATCTCGGCGAGCGCGCGGATCGCGCAGACGCGCATCCATGCGGCGCGGTCCTCGACGTACGGGACGATCGCGGGCGCGGCGCGGGTGTCGCCGATCCGGCCGAGCGCGATGAGCAGCGAGGGTCGGACCCACGGTTCGTCCTGGGCGAGCCGGTCGAGAAGGAGCTCGACCGACGGGCGGTCGCGGCGTCGGCCGAGGACGACGGCCGCCGCGATGCGGACCCGGCGAGCGGGATCGGTGAGGAAGGGGCGTGCGAGCTCCGCGACGCCCTCGTAGTCGAAGCGGCCGGTGCTCAGTACCGCCTGGCGTCGGACGCGATCGTTCGAGTCCTTGAGGAGATCCAGGAGGGCGGCGAACGCGGTGGGTCCGCCGATGCGGCCGAGGACCGCGGCGACCCACATCCGGACCGTCGGATCGACGTCGCGGCGTCGCTTGAGGAGGAGGGGGAGCGTCCGCTCGTCGCCGACGCTCCAGAGCGCCCACGCCGCCAGGCTCCGCACCCCCGCGCTCCCGTCCTCGAGCGCGCGCTCCAAGGGTTCGCGGCTTTCGGCGCGTCCGATGAGCCCGAGCGCCTGCGCCGCTGCGGCGCGGACCCCCGGGGAGGGATCGTTCAGCGACGCTTCGAGGGCCGCGCGCGCGCGCGTCTCCTTGAGCGCGCCCAGTCCCCACGCCGCCGCCTGGCGGAGCATCGGCTCGGCATCGCCCAGGATGCGCAGAAGGAGCTCGGGGTCGGCCTCGGTCCCCTGGTTCGCGATCCGGCGGATCTCCGCGAGGCGTTCCGCCAGGGTCCGTTCGTCGCGGAGGCTTCGGTCGACGCTCCCCTTGACACGCCGGACCCGCGAGGCCACGACCTTCCTAGAGCCCGGGGCCTCTATAGCAGTTCCATGAGTGGTTCCCCCTCGACCGGCATCCGACGCTGGGCGATCGATTCGGGCGAACGGTACCGCTCGCGCGCCCGTTCCGGTGGCACCGACCAGCGTTCGAGGAGCGCCGGGCGCGCGATCCCCAACGGTGCGAGCAGCGTCTCGGCGCACCGCGCGAGACCGTCCAGATAGGCGTCGGCGTCGTACGGTTCGTTCCCCTCGAGCGCCTCGGCGACGGTGACGCGATCGCGGTACGAGCGCGCGCGCCGGTCGCGGACCAGGAAGCGGACCGATTCCCCCGGGTCCCGCTCGCCCCCCAGCCGGGCGAGCTGCCGGAGCGCGGCGACGGACTCGGTGAAGACGACGTAGTCGGAGGAGGGCTGCGAGAGCCGGTGCGTGACGAGGAGCTCCTCGCGCGGCCAGGCCCCCTCGCGCAGCTGGCGCGCGAACAGGTCGGCGCGCGCGAGGATCTTCGGGATCGATCGGCGCACCCCGTCGGCGTCGCGCGCCCGCGCGAGGACGTCCAGGACCTCCGCCTCGAAGCGCCGGAAGACCGTCGGCGTGTCGTGGCGGCGCGAGCCGATCCCGCGCAGCTTGAACTCGCCGGACCCGTAGAGACCGTAGTACCGGTTCGGCACCCCCAGGCCGTGCGTCACGGCGGGAAGGAAGACGATCCACCGGTACCGCCCCTCGTAGGCGAGCGGCAGGTCGAACGCGCGGCCCATCCGCTCAGCGAACCGTTCCGGCTCCATCGTACGCGTCCGGTCGGTCGGGGTGAGCCAGAGCGAGTCGACGAGCCCGTGGAGCGCGCGATACCCCTCCGCTTCGGCCGCGGGCACCAGGCGGGCGATGAGGGCCCGTGCGTAGGCGTTGATCGCCTCGTGGCACTCGATGCGGCCGAACCGCGCGTTCCGGTACCCCTGGTAGCCGAAGGCGGTGACGAGGATCCATTTCAGCATCTTGACGCGCCGGCCCAACCGTTCCCGGACCTCGGGGGCGAGGTTAGGGTCCTTGAGCCGCGCCTTGTACGTGAGGCGACGTTCCAGGAGCGGGGCGAGCGTCCGCGGGATGAGGCCGACGCGGCGCGTGCACGACCGGTACCCCAGCCCCGGCGCGACGAGCGGGCTCTCGGGGCAGCACGGGCAGTCGAGGGTCTCCGTCGAGAGGTTGTTCCGCACCATGATGTGCGGGTACAGGCTCGCGAAATCGAACTCGTCGACTAAGTCGTGGACGCCGACGGGCGGGAGGAAGATCACCCCGCCCCGGTCCGCCGCGACGAGCGCGCGACCGCTCTTGAACTCCTCCGGACGGTTCTTCTTGAACGGTACGTGGACGCCCTGCGCGAGGGCGTGCGCCATCTCCATCGCGGTAAAGCACGTCCCCGGCGACTGGCGCACGACGGTCTGGAGCGAGAGCCGGGAGAGCCGGGCCGCGTCGACGAGCCCGTCGATCGCCGCGTCGCCGTAGAGGAACGAGTTGCCCCGGTCGATGTGGAAACGGCCCGGGAGGAGGAACGAGGCGTCCCGGTGGACGATCCGGCCGTACGACTCGTACGAGCGCGCCGGTCGCATCGGCGCGATCGGCGCCGGGATCCGGCCCAGGTAGAACGACTCCGTCGGCAAGCGGTGCGCGACCGCCCGTCGCGCGAGCCACGGGAGGTCGAACGCATCGCCGCCGTCGGTGAAGAGGATGTCCGGGTCCTGTCGGAGGAGCTCCGCGTGGAACGCGGCGAGGACGTCCGCCTCGTCGCCCTCGATGAGCGCGTCGCCCAGCTGGACCGCGTCGATCCTCCCCTCCTTCGGCACGACGCGCCCGCGGCGGTGGCCGGCGAGGCGGACCTGGAGGACCGAGCCCACGAGCGGCACCGCGGGGTAGTCGATCGCCTCGGCCGGGAGCGTCGCCCGGATCTCGGCGTCGTCGACGACGACGGGCGCGAACGGATAGAGCCCGTGGAGGAGGTGGTACAGTTGCGGAGCGCCTAGGTCGACGTCGTAGAGCGTGAAGGTGTGGTACTCGCCCAGCGCGTCGACGCTCTCCGCGAGCCGTCGGCGCATCCGGTTGCTCCGGGCCGTCACCGCGAGGACGCGACGCGGCCGCCGGTCGAAGAGGGACGGCCGTTCGGTCCGGATCGCGACCTCGGCGACGTCGTCGCGCTGGGCGATCGTGCGCGCCATCCGGTCGAGCGCGTCGGCCGGACCGACGACGAGGAACGGGGGCCGGAACGCGACGCGGCGCGGCGCGACGCGGCGGGTCGCCTCGTCCTTGAGCCAGAGGAGGACCCCGGTACCGTCCCGGTCGTCGGTGACGTCGAGGAGCCAGCCGTTGGTCCCCATCGCGGCCCCGCGTGGGCGGCTACTCCGTGCCGCGCGGCGCGGCCGCGGCCCCGGAGGGATCCGGACGCGGGCCGGCGCGGCGCGCCATGTCGAGGAGGACCGAGAGGAGGAGCGATTCCAACAGGTCGGGGCTGCCGACGTACGTCGCCTGCGCGACGTACCGGCGCGCGCCGGTGCGGATCGTCTCGAACGCCGCGCGTTCCTCGGGCGTCGTCAGGAGCCGGCCGAACTCCTCCCAGCGCTTCAGCCGTTCCTCGAGCGCCTGCCGGTACGTCGGTACGGTCCGTCCCACGCGGTCACCTCCCCGGCGATCGCGCCGACGAACTCCTCGAGCCCGCGCTGGCCATCGGGCCGGTGGACGAGGGCGAGCCGCGTCGCCTCCCGGTACGCCTCGAGGGCGAGCCCGCCGGGCTCGAGCGTGAGGCGCACCAGGTCGAAGAGGGTGGGGCCCGCCTCCCGGAGCCCCGGGAACCCTTCGAAGCCGGTCGTGCTCGTGATGAGCATCGGGAGGCGCGTCGACCGGGCGAGGTGCGCGAGCGTGCGCGCCGCGTGGGCGAGCAACGGCGCGCGCTCCTCCTGGGGGAACTCCGACTCGAAGAAGAGGGCGGGGATCTCGTGGGCGATCAGGAACGTGGGGCGCGTCCGCCGGACCTCGCGCGCCCAGCCGTCGACGAGCGCGATCATCTGGTAGGCGGTGAACGCGCGCGCGAGGCGGATCCGGTCGAGCGCCTCCCCGGGATCCACGCCGAAGGACCGGGCCCGCTCGCCGATCCGGTACGGGTGGAACCGGTTCGCGCCCTCGAGGAGGGAGATCCGCCCGCCGGCGGCGACGCACCCCGCGTAGAGGATCTCGAGGAGCGATTCCGTCGCGCGGGCCGGCCCCACCCAGAGCGTCGCCTCGCCGGGCGCGAACCGCCGGGCCATCCACGGGAACAGGGCGGGCGCGTCGGGAAAGAGCGGGACTTGGGACGGGATCGCTCGGGGCCGCGGGGGACGGACGGTGGTGCGGACCGTCGGGAGAGAGAGCGGCGGCGCGACCGAGGGGACCGAGCGGACGGACGCGATCGCGAGCGAAGGAGCGGTCGCCATGAGCACAGGCCGTTCCAGGGCGGGACCCCAACTTAAGCGGCCGAAGGGAGGCGGCGAAACGGGTCGGAGAGGACCGTTTCCCGACCGGGGCGTTCGCACCCTACGACCGCTCGCCCCACCACGTGGGAATCTTTATCGCGCATGCTCCGCCTCATGCGTCCCAGGTTCTGGATGCCCAACTGCCCCAATTGCCAGAAGCCGATGTCCCCAGGGTTCCTCGGCTCCGAGAGCTTCATCGGCGGCTCGAAGTGGTTCCTCGAGCGGACCCGCCTCGCCTTCGGCGGTGAGGAGCTCGCGAAGCCCAACAACTTCTCGATGGTCTACATCGAGGGCTTTCGCTGCCGCGACTGCCGGACGCTGCTGCTGAAGTACTGACGCCGCGCGCGCCCGTGGCGCGGGGACCGGCGAGCCCCTCTATCGGTCGAGTCGCGCGCTCCACGGCGGTGGTGGGAGGCCGAGCATCTCCGAGATCGTCCGGCAGTTCGCCGGTGCGTCGCCGCGGAAGTGGTTGTTGAAGAACCCGAGGACCGGCGCGTCGCCCTGGGCGAGCTCGCGGACCTTCGGCACCCATGCGGTGAGCTCGTCGTGCGAGTAGGTGTAGTCGTACCAGATCGACCGGCCGTGTCCGTGCCACCGGACGTAGACGAACGGGCCCGTCCGCTCCAAGCGCGTCGGGAGGAGCGGCTCGTCGACGACGACGTACGCGAACTTGAACTCGCGGAGGAGCGCGAACGACTCGGGCGAAAGCCACGACGCCTCGCGGAACTCGACGGCGACGGGAAGATCGACCGGGATCGTTTCGTAGAAGCTCCGGATCGTCGCCGGCTCGAACGGGAGCGACGGAGGCAGCTGCAGCAGCGCGGCGAGGAACTTCCCCGATTCCTGCAGCGGGCGCATCACCTGGAGGAACCGGTGGAGCTCCTCCTGGGTTCCGACGAGACGTCGCTCGTGCGTGATCGACTGCGGGAACTTCGCGGTGAACCGGAACCGCGTCGGGGTCCGTCGCACCCACGACTGCGCGACGGTCACGGGCGGGAGGCGGTAGAACGTCGAGTTCACCTCGACGATCGGGAATATGTCGGAGTAGTACCGGAGGCGATCGAACTTGCCCCGGGTGGGGTAAACGGGGCCGACCCACTCGGGGTAATCCCATCCGCTCGTGCCGAGAAGGACCTCGCCCATGGCCGCCCTGCACCGGTAAGGTCGCGGCGTTCTAAGCGCCGTCGCGCACGTCGTTTGGAGCGGATTTTACTCACGCGCTGAACGGAACGCGACCCGTTCTACCAAAGCCTATATACGGCGTCCGGGTGGAAACAGACTAGCGGGGAACCGAGATGGTCCAGGTTGAAATCGACCTCCCGAAGTGCACCGGCTGCGCGCACTGCCGAGACGTCTGCCCCGTCAACGTCTTCGAGCTCAAACCGCGCGACCAGTTCCCCGATGTGGTCGACGATGCCGCCGTCGGCGCGAAGTTCCAATACCGCGGCGAGAAGTCGATCGCGGTCAACGGCCCCGAGTGCATCGTCTGCGAAGCGTGCCTCTTCGAATGCGAAGGTGAATGCATCGTCATCACCGACGACGAAGGCCACGTTCACCACTCGACGTACAAGTAGGCCAACCGCCCGCCTATCGCGGGGACCCGGTTCCCCCGGCGGACCGGCACGGCGGGAAGGAGCCGCGCGCGCCTCCGTGCGGCACCTCGGCACTCTGCGCGTGTCAACTGTTAAATACGAAAACTCCCCGCCGGGGTCGCCGTGCCAGAAAGTGGCGTTGACGCCGGTCGGACCGTGGTTCTGGGCGAGCGCGAGCTCGCCATCGGATTCCGCCTGATCGGCTTCAAAGACGTCCTCGAGGTCACGCCGTCGACCGCCTCGGCCGAGTTCCGGCGGATCTTCGAATCCGGCGAGTTCAGCCTCGTGATCGCGAGCCAGTCCGTCGCCAAGTCGCTGACCGATATCCAGCGCCAGCACGCGGAGGCATCGCTCAAACCGCTCGTGGTCTTCGTGCCGCCACCGAGCGGCGAGTACGAGATCGAGAGCCTGGGCGCGCTCGCGAAGCGGGTGCTCGGCGTTTCCCTGGCCGTGCCGGGGTAGGAGATTTTCCATGGGAGCTGTCGCGAGGGTCAGTGGTCCGGTCGTCATCGCCGAAGGGCTCACAGGCGCGAAGATGTTCGACGTCGTGCGCGTCGGCGATCTTGGCCTCGTCGGCGAGGTCATCCGGTTGGTCGGAGAGACCGCGACGGTCCAGGTCTACGAGGATACGACCGGCGTACGGCCCGGGGACCCGGTCGAGAATACGGGACAGGCGCTCTCGGTCGAACTGGGCCCGGGGCTCCTCAAGTCGATCTACGACGGCGTCCAGCGGCCCCTCGACGTCCTGAAGAAGAACCTGGGTGACTTCATCACGCGCGGATTCGTCGCCCCGCCCCTCGACGAGAAGAAGATCTGGGACTTCACCGCGACGGCGAAGACCGGCGCCGAGCTTTCGTCAGGCGCGATTATCGGGACGGTCCAGGAGACCCCCCTGATTCTCCACAAGATCATGGTCCCGCCCGGGCTCAAGGGAACCCTCGAGTCCATCGCGAGCGGACCGTACACGATCCGCGACGCGGTTGCGTCGCTACGGACTTCCACGGGAAAGGTCCCGCTCTACCTTTCGCAAAAGTGGGTCGTGCGCGTTCCGCGCCCGGTCCAGCAGAAGTTGCCCCCCGGCATTCCACTCCTGACGGGTCAGAGAGTTATCGACACGTTCTACCCCATCGCGAAGGGAGGGACCGCGTGCATCCCAGGACCCTTCGGGAGTGGCAAGACGGTCTGTCAGCAACAGCTCGCGAAATGGTCCGATGCCGACGTGGTCGTTTACGTCGGATGCGGCGAACGCGGCAACGAGATGACCGAGGTTCTCGCGACGTTCCCGAACCTCCAGGATCCCAAGTCCGGCCGACCGCTCATGGAGCGGACCATCCTCATCGCGAACACATCGAACATGCCCGTCGCTGCTCGCGAGGCAAGCGTGTACACGGGGATCACGATCGCCGAGTACTACCGCGACATGGGCTACGATGTCGCGCTGATGGCCGACTCGACGTCCCGATGGGCCGAGGCGATGCGTGAGATTTCCGGGCGATTGGAAGAGATGCCGGGCGAGGAGGGGTACCCCGCCTACCTGGGCCGCCGCGTCGCCGAGTTCTATGAACGCGCCGGTCGCGTAGTCACACTCTCTCCCGAAGGTCGCCCCGGCTCAGTAACCGTCGTCGGCGCGGTGTCGCCGCCCGGCGGAGATTTCTCGGAGCCCGTGTCGCAGAACACGCTCCGCGTCACGCGCGTCTTCTGGGCGCTCGACGCGGCACTCGCGTCACGCCGTCACTTCCCCTCGATCAACTGGCTCCAGAGCTACTCGCTGTACGTCGGCGACATCGAGCCGTGGTACCGCACGGAGATCGGCAAGGACTGGGTCGCGCTCCGTCAGAAAGCGCTCCAAGTGCTCCAGCAGGAATCGGAGCTCCAAGAGATTGTCCAGTTGGTCGGCGTCGACGCCCTTCCCGAGCGAGAGAAGGCGGTCCTCGACGTCGCGCGAATGTTGCGCGAGGACTACCTCCAGCAGTCGGCGTACGACGACGTCGACACGTACACTTCGATTGCCAAGCAGTACCGTATGCTCCGCGCGATCCTCTCCTTCGGCGACCAGGAGCAGGAGGCGATCGGCAAGGGCGCGCAGCTCGCCGAGATCCAAAAGCTGCCCGTTCGCCAGAAGCTCTCCCGGATGAAGTGGATCCCAGAGAAGGACCACGCCAACCAGTTCGACAACCTCGAGCTCGAGATGGGCCAGGCGATCGCCGCGTTGGGAGGTGCCTAGAATGGCCGCGAAGTCGTCCTCAAAGGGCAACGCCCCGGAGTCGAAGGTCCCGATCGACTATCGGACGATCGATCGCATCTCGGGACCGCTCCTGTTCGTCCGCGAGGTGGCGAACGCCGCCTACGGCGAGATCGTCGAAATTTCCCTTCCCGACGGGACCCGTCGGCAGGGCCAGGTCCTGGATTCACGGAAGGGCCTCGCCATCGTGCAGGTCTTCGGACCCACGATGGGCATGAACCTCACGAGCACCTCGGTCAAGTTCCTGGGCCAGGTCGCCCGTCTTCCCGTCTCCGACGACATGTTGGGGCGCGTCTTCAACGGTTTGGGCGAGCCGCGCGACGGCGGTCCTAAGATCGTTTCGGACCAGCAGCTCGAGATCGTCGGGAACGCGATGAATCCCTACTCGCGCGAGGAGCCGAGCGAGTTCATCCAGACGGGTCTCTCGAACATCGACGTGATGAACACGCTCGTCCGGGGACAGAAGCTCCCCATCTTCTCCGGCGCTGGACTTCCGCACAACCAGGTCGCGGCCCAGATCGTCCGGCAGGCGAAGCTCCGCGACTCGTCGGAGAATTTCGCCGTCGTCTTCGCGGCGATGGGGATCACCAGCGAGGAGGCGAACTTTTTCCTTCGCGAGTTCGAGACGACCGGGGCGCTCGAACGGACCGTCGTGTTCCTCAACCTCTCCTCGGACCCGTCAATGGAGCGGGTCATCACGCCGCGGATGGCGCTGACGACCGCGGAGTTCCTCGCGTACGAGCGCGACATGCACATCCTCGTCGTGCTCACCGACATGACGAACTACTGCGAGGCGCTCCGCGAGATCGCGAGCGCGCGGGAGGAGGTCCCCGGCCGGCGCGGGTACCCCGGCTATCTCTACACCGACCTCGCGACGCTCTACGAACGCGCCGGGAAGATCCAGGGCCGAAAGGGATCGATCACCCAGCTCCCGATCCTCACGATGCCGGCCGACGACATCACGCACCCTATCCCCGATCTGACGGGATACATCACCGAGGGGCAGATCGTTGCGAGCCGAGACCTGCAGCGGCGCGGCGTCTACCCGCCGATCGACGTGCTCACCTCGCTCTCCCGGTTGATGAACCAGGGGATCGGAAAGGGCCGGACGCGCGAGGACCACCGCGGCGTTGCGGACCAGCTCTACGCGAGCTACGCGCAGGGGAAGGACCAGCGCGCCCTCTCCGCGATCGTTGGCGAGGAGGCCCTCAGCGCGACCGACCGGATCTACCTCAAGATCGCCGAACGGTTCGAGAACGAGTTCGTGAACCAGCGCCCCGACGAGGACCGGTCGATCGACGAGAGCCTCGCGATCGCGTGGAACATCCTCTCCGATCTCCCGGAGTCCGAGCTCAAGCGGATCAAGCCCGAGATGATCCAGAAATACCGACCTACGAAGGCCACCGGGAACGCCTGAACCGCCGGACGGATCGAGGTACGGCATGGTGCAGGAGACGGTCCGACCGACGCGATTGGAGCTCCTGCGCACGCGCCGTCGAATCGTCCTCGCGAGGAAGGGCCTGAACCTCCTCAAGCTGAAGCGTTCCGCGCTGATCGTCGAGTTCTTCGCGATCTCGAAGGAGGCGATGGCGCTGCGCGGCGACCTCCAGCGGAAGATCGCCCGCGGCTACGACTCGATCCGGCTCGCCGAGATGATGGAAGGTCCGACGCGTTTGGAGAACATCTCGATGCTGCTCCCCGATCTCGCGCCCGTGAAGGTGGCGACGAAGAACGTCATGGGCGTCAAGACCCCGCGCGTCGACGCAGGCGCGTACGCGCCGGTGCCCATCCCCGCGCTGCTGGACCTTCCGACCTCCATCAACGAATCGATCCGCCATTTCCAGGGCATCTACAAGGTAATCCTCGACATCGCGGAGAAGGAGAACGCGCTCCGGCGCCTCCTCCACGAGATCGAGAAGACGAAGCGCCGGGCCAGCGCGATCGAGAACGTCCTCATACCACGGCTCGCGCAGACCGTCCGATACATCAAGTTCCGATTCGACGAGCTCGAGCGCGACGCCTTCAGCATGCTGAAGACCGTCAAGCGGAAGATGGAGGCCGAGGGAGCCGATGGGGCCATCGCGTAATGTCGCCCAACGTCGCTTCGGATGGGTCGTCCGCCTCGCACCGTTCGTCCGGATCCTCGTCCTCATCGCGGTGCTCGTCGTGGTGCTGAAAGTGCTCGGAGTCTGGTGATCATGGCGCACGAAGAGGGGGTGACCCCAACGGCCTCGGTCGAGGCCCTGAAGCAGCTCAAGAACGTCGAAGTAGAATGGGCTGCGCACTTGGAACAGGCACGCGAGGCAACGCAGGCCCGTCTCGCCCGCGCGCGCGACGCTGCTGAGTCGACGATCGCGCAGGCCAGGTCCGAGGTCGACCGGCACCGCGAGGGGGTCCTCCAGGAGGCGCGCGCCGCAGCGCAGGTCGAGGCCGATCGGATCGTGAACCTCGGTCAGAAGGACGCGGCCAAGCTCGCCGGCGAGGCGACCAAGGGCCTCCAGTCGGTCCGGGCCAAGCTCCTCGCCGCCGTGCTCGGAGAGTTCCGAGCCGATTCCACCGGAAAGTAACGTGTCGTTCCTCCGTCCGCTCAAGATGGTCAAGGTGGGCCTCATCGGCCTCAAGGACGACCGCGAGGTCCTGCTCTCGGTCCTGCACGACCTCAACGTTGCTCAGATCGAGCCGATCGGGAAGGCCGCCCTTCAGCACCTCGAGCCGGAGCGGGGGAGCGAACTGCAGCGCACCGTTGCGGACCAATTGATCCGGTTCCGCGGGCTCAAGGCCGCGCTCCCGCGCGTCGCCGACGGCGCCCTGCGCGGCTTCGCCAACCTGGACGAGCTTATCGCCGCCGCCCAGGGCGTTCCGATCGACGAGGAGGTCGGGAACCTGAAGCGCGAGGAGGACCGGCTCCTCACCGACACGACGGCGCTCACCGACGAGATCGATCTTCTCACGAAGCACTCCTACTTCTCCGACGGGCTCGAATATCTCCACGGCCCGCACATCGTCGCCTTCTTCGGCGAGGCCGATCGGGAGATCTTCGACCGGTTCCGCTCCGAGCTGCCGGACGACACCCACCTGGTCGTCGGCGCGGTCGGCGACACGGTGACGTTCCTCATCGCGGTCCCGACGGCCGAGTCCGAGACCGTCGGACGTCTCGCGCAGCAGAAGCAACTTACGCTGACCGCCGCCCCCCGACGGAGCGGCACGCGCGACGAGGTGCTCCCCGCGCTCGTGGACGAGCGGAAGCGGATCGAGGCGCGCCTCGCCGAGATCCGGACCCGCCTCGCCGAGATCTCCCACGAGTGGGCTCCCACGGTCCTCGCGATCGAGGAGGCGCTCTCGATCGAGAACCGCACGCTCGAGGTCTACACGAAGCTCGGCGCGGGGAAGGAGACCTTCGCGCTCGAGGGCTGGGTCCCCGCGCGGGACCGCGCGCGGCTCGAGCGCGATCTCCTCGGGGCGACCGGCGACCGCGTCCACCTGTACGCGATCCCCACGACGGAGGAGCCGCCGACCTTGATGGAGAACCCCCCCGGGGTCCGATGGTACGAGTTCTTCATCCGGTTCTACTCGCTTCCGCAGGCCACCGAGTTCGACCCCACGTGGGTCTTCGCAATCGTCTTCCCGATCTTCTTCGGTTTCATGCTCGGCGACTGGGGTTACGGGCTCGTCATCCTCGGGATCAGCGTCTGGATGACGCAGGGTTTCCCCGGGGCCCGGTACCTTCCCAACTGGCTCA
>JBGOSQ010000029.1:0-23714 GCA_041476045.1 Thermoplasmata archaeon
GTCCTCGGCCGGATCCCGTAGATGCACGGGGCGTTGTCGATGTTGATGATCCGGAAGTACGTGTCCATCATGTTGAGGATCTCCGACGAGACGAGGAGACCGGGCTTGAGGAGTCCGATCCCGAGGTTGCCGACCAGCTTCGTCCTTTGCACCCCGTGGAAGTACATCCGGATGGCGACCTGGTCGCCCATCAGGCTCTCCAACGTGTCGAACGCGGTGTACTCGAGGAACGGCTTCTGCTCCGGACCGCGCGCTGCCTTCTCAGCCGTCGTCATCGCGCGCATCGCCTCCTCGCGGTTGAACCGCGCCATCGGGACGATGTAGCTCTCCTCGGTCTCGTTCGCCGTGTAGTCGGCGATCCGCACGCGCGTGTCGAAGACGTTGGGCGGCGTGTGGCGCACGAGCGTCTCGCGGAGCTTCTCCGGCGACTCGCCGGCGGCGAGGACCGCGATGATCCCGCGCGACTGGGTGAGGAAGTTCAGGAACGTCGGCGTGAACAGTTCGTAGTAGTCGTCGATCCCGACGTTCACGTCGGCTTCGAACGCGTTGAAGCTGCCGCGACGGAATCCGCCCCCCAGGAGCGCGTCGAAGTCGGGGATCCCCGTCGAGTAGTACTTCTCGGGATCGGCGACCGGCCGCCAGACCTGTGGCGGCGTGTTGACGTGGTTCGGCTCCGGGATCCCGAGCGCCTCGAACCGCCCGCCGTTCAGCGTGACCGCGTAGCGGGGGCGCGTGATGTTGGTCGCGCGGAGCTTCTCCAGTCGCAGGTGACGGACGCGGCGTTCGTCGAGCTCCTCGCGCTGGATGGAGATCAGGCCATCGACGAGGTACTCGATCCCGCCCGCCTCGGGCTTCTCCAGGATCATGACGACGTTGGTGTTCGAGGCCTCGACCAGGTCCTTCTGGAGGGCCATGACGAACTCCTCCATCTCGAGACCGTACTTGTGGGTCACACCCTCGAGCGAATCGATGACGAGGAGTGACTTCTCCGGGAGCGCCTGCTCGACCCGGTTGTAGACGTTCTCGACCTCGGGCATCGGGTTGCGCTTGAGCAGGGCGGCCAGGTGGGTCCGGTCGACGCGCGTCGGGGGACCGCGCTCGTCGGCGAAGGTGCGCATCATCTCGCGCGCGGCGTGGATCTTCTTGCGCTCCGTCTCGGGGAGCTCCGGCGAGGCGTTGCGGCCGGGCGAGTTGATCGCGTCGAGGAACAGCTTCCCCGCGTCGAGGATGCGCGACCGCATCTCGCTCGCCTTGAGCCAGGGGAACTGCCGGTACAGCGCCTCGTCCCCGACGCGCGTGGAAAGGTAGTAGGATTGGTTGGGCTTCCCGGCGCGCTCGAGGAGCTCGAGCCCGAACGTGGTCTTTCCGGTACCCGCTCCGCCCTTCACGATGAGCGATCGGCCCCCCTTCCCCATGAGGAAGGTGAGGACCTCGGGTGGGACGCCGCCAGCCTTGCCGCCGTTCTCGCTTGTCACGCAGTAGCCCCCAACTGAGCACGCGGCGCGGTCGCGCCCGAGGGAGACCGCTGCCGACAACCTTCAACTGGTGGAACAGAAGGTAAAGCTTTCGCCGGTTCGGGGGGTCAGAGGGTCCGCCGACCGGCTAGCTCGAGCGCGAGGGCCTTCGCGCTCGCGAGGGCCCGGTCGAGCGGCGCCCCCGGCTCCCCCATCGCAGTGGCGCTGGCGGCGTTGCCGCCGCCCTTGCCACCGAAGTACGCCTTCGATCCGTTGAGGACCTCGAGCGCGCTTACGCGATCGCTCGTCGAACCGACGAAGAGGACCCCTTTCCCCTCCGAGGACCCGGAGAGGACCGCGACGCGATGGGGGGCGCGGGTGAGCAGCCGGGAGAGTTCCATGAGGCCGGCGCGGTCGAGCCCGGCCGAGGCGGTGAGGACCGTGACGCCCTCGATCTCGCTGCGGGCGCCGGGGTCGTTCGAGAGACGGTCGGCCATCTGGGCCAGACTTTCGCGCGCCTGGGCCTTCTCCGTGGCCCGCGCCGCCTCGATCTGGGCGAGCAGGCGTTCGACTCCCTGCGGTACCTTCTCGGCGGGAACGCCGAGCTGTCGACCAGCTTCGGCGAGGAGGCTGCGGGTCTGCTCGTGGACGTCGAGCGCACGGTCGCCGGCGGCGTAGCTGAGGCGGACGATCCCGTCCTGGATCCGCTCGGTGCCGAGGATCGTGACGAGACCCACCTCGCTGGTGTGGGTGCAATGGGTGCCGCCGCACGCCTCGACATCGAACCCCTCGATCTCGACGATCCGGAGCTCCTTCCCCGGGACCGCGCCGCCCTGGTAGAGCGTGAACCCGAACCGTCGCTCGGCCTCGTTCCGGGACTCGAAGTAGCTCTTGACCGGCCGGTCCTCCCGGACGATCTGGTTGACGCGGCGCTCGACTGCCCGGACTTCCGCCGGCGAGAGGGCGCGGAAGTGCGTGATGTCGATCCGGGCTGCGTCGATGCCCTTGTAGGCGCCCGCCTGCCAGACGTGCGGCCCCAGCGCCTCCCGGAGGGCCCCGTTGAGGAGGTGGGTGGCGGTATGGTGCTGCATCAATTGCGTCCGCCGCGGCGCATCGATGCGCGCGTGCACGCGCTCACCGGCCCGGAGCCGGGCCGGGCCGTCCAGCCGGTGGAGTATCCACCGACCGTGGCGGGCGACGTCGACGACCGGCTGGTCGCCCAAGTGGCCCGTATCGGTGATCTGGCCCCCTCCCGTCGGATAGAAGAAGGTCCGGTCGAGGACGACGAACGGCCCTTCCGTCCACAGGACGTGCGCCTCGAAGGAGAGCGTGTACGGATCGAGGTAGTACTGGACCTCCGTCTCAGGGGTCCCGACGGGGGGGTCGGGCAGGCCCTTTCCCTTGTCGGAATAGTCGGTCTCTCGCGCCTCCTTCTCGTGCCGGGCCGCGACCTTGGCGTAGAAGTCGCGCGGGATCGCGGGCGGGTGGGCGAGCTCCTGGACCGCGAGGTCCGGGGGGAGTCCGAGCGAATCGTACCACTGGATCAGGTCCTCCTCGGTGAGGGGAGTTCCCGCCTGGATCGCCCGCTCCTCCGACCGCCGGACGTGGTCGCGGGCGCGACCCAACGACTCCTGGAAGCGTTCCATCTCGGCCTCGACGACTCGGTGGAGGTCCTCGCGGTTGGCGCCGATCTCCGGGAAGTGGTGGACGAGCTCGCGGCCGACGCGGTCGAGGACGCTCAGGAGCCCGGGCGCCTCCGGCACGAGCGCGAGGGTCCGGATCATTCGCCGGATCAGCAGCCGGGCGAAGTAGCCGTCCTTGCTGTTGGACGGCACGACGCCGTCGGTGATGAGGAAGTTGACGGCGCGCGCGTGGTCGATGAGGACGGCGGTCTCGCGGGGCGGATAGGAGACCCGTAACTCCTCGTAGGATCGTCCGAAGACCGCCTCGTAGGCGTTCTTCGTCCCTTGCGACATCCAGGTAAGTCGCTCGAGCCCGTAGCCGGTATCGACGACCGTGAGCGGCATCGGCGCGAGCCGATCGCCCTGTCGGAGGTATTCCATGAAGACGAGCGTTCCCACCTCGAGGCCCTGGAGGCCGACGGAGAGCGAGGGTCCGAGGTTGCCGCCGCCCTCCCATTCCTCCTCCTTGTAGGAGATCAGGCGCGGGTCCGCTCCCCACTCGATCGTGAGGAGCTCGTGGCAGAGCTCGACGGTGCGGTCTTTGAAGTAGACCTCGTGATCCGGCCGGTTGAAGGCGTGGTGCGCCATCATCTCGAAGAGCGTGAGATGGCGGCCGCTCCGTCCGACCTCCTCGAGATCGATGAACCGGAGGCAGGGCTGGCTGATCGTGAGCGGGTTCGCGGGCGGTGGGATCGCCCCGGACGTGACCCACGGCTGGAAGTCGTAGATGCTCGCCTGGGTGAAGAACACGTCGTTCCGCCAGCGGGCGACCGTGGGGTAGCGGCGGACCCGCGTGTGCCCGCGCCGCTCGAAGTACCCTAGGTACTCCTCCCGCATCTCGTCGGCCGTGTGCGGGCGCGCGAACGTCGGCTTGCCGATGAACGAGTACGGCGTGCACGGATCCTCCTGGCACCGCTCCAGGTCTCCGGTCGACCAGAACGCCGAGCCGCAGTTCGTGCAGACGCGCCGTCGGAACCCGCCCCGGTGGAAGAACGCGAGATCGTACTCGGAGGCGTCCATCGGCGAGCGTCCGAGGCGGTCCGAAGGAAAAGGGCTTCGGGCACGGCGGGCCAGGGCGGCGCCCGGGCCTCAGGTTCTCAACGCCGGGTCCGGAAGCGCCGCGACGACGGGCCGGCCTGAGAGGACGAGATAGAACACGGCGGTGAGCGCGAGAAGCCAGAGGAACGAGAAGAACGCAAACGGATACAGTTCCGAATCCGACACCCCAAAGGCGGAATCGGCGGCCGGGCCGAGCCCGAGGAACACTGCGGCCGTGTTTCCGACCAGACCGACCGCGACCAGAACGCTGGCCCGACGGTCGGACGCCGCTGCGATGGGCAGTACTCCGAAGAAGACGGCGGTCCCGAATCCGATCGTGAGCGCGGCCGTCGGAGCCGGGGCGAGGCACGGCCCGCTGCACGCGACGACGTTCAAGGAGAACTCGAACGTCGACGCCATGGTGGCGGAAACCGCGATCGCGCACGCCACGAAGTTGGCGAGCCGATTCGGAGCGCCTTTCGGGCCCCGGCGTCCGTTGAGGTAAGCGTCCCACGCGCCCGCGAACCGGGTCGGACGGATCGCGTGCGCGAACGTCGCGGAGCGTGCCGGTGGTCCTACGCCAAAGGCGAACGCGGCCGCGACGAGGGCGAGGGCGACGTCGAGCGTCCCTAGCCAGAGCGCGGTCGACGTGATCGATGTCGCGGGCCAGACGGCGAGGACGAGGACGACGACCGCACCGTGCGCAAAGAACCCGAACGGTGCGGCGATCCAGAGCTTCCTCCCGTAGAATGCGAGTATCGGGATGGGAGCGGTTGCGAGGAGGGAGGCGAACGCGAGATCGGAGATGGCCGGAGGCAGGGAACTGCACGACGTCGGGGCGAGGGTCCTGCAGGTGAGCTGGACCGCGGTGTCCCAGCGGAGCAGGTAGGAGATCTGCAGCTCGAGGACCACGAATCCGAGGAGGTAGCCCGCGGCTCGGAGCGGTAGTCCGGAAGGGGTGCGCCTCATAGGTCCAGAACGCTAGGCCGTCCGAGGGCGAAGTATCTTTCTCCCGACGTCCCGCCGGAGCGCCGTTACGGAGCCCGACGACGGGAGGGACGTCGCGGCGTTGGGACCTTCGGCCCACGTGGCACGGCCGCCTTCCGAACCCGGTCCTCGCGACGAGGCGGGTTCTTCCCGGCAGCCATCGCGATCCCCGTTGCACACTGGTCCCGTACCGGACAGATCCCGCATCGGGGGCCCCGAGGTCGGCAGAGGTTCTGGCCGTGCTGAACGAGAAGAGGGTTGATCGGGATCCAGTACCGCTCGGGAACGATCGCACGGAGGGCGGTCTCGGTCTCTTCGGGAGTTCGGGAGCGGACGAGGCCGAGCCGGTTCGAGATGCGGTGAACGTGAGTGTCGACCGGGATCGCCGGGAGTCCGTAACCGAACACGAGGACGCAGTTCGCGGTCTTGGGCCCGACGTTCGGGAGCGTGAGCAGCTCGTCGAGAGTTCGCGGCACGGTTCCGTGGAACCGTTCTAGGATCTCCCGCGCGCACGCCCGGATCGCGCGCGCCTTGGTGCGGTAGAACCCGGTGCCCCGGACCAGGCGTTCGAGTTCCTTCACGTCGGCCCGGGAGAGGCTCTCCGCGTCGGGGAACCGTCGGAAGAGTGCCTGAGAGGCACGGTCCGTATTCGCGTCCCGGGTCCGCTGCGAAAGGATCGTGCCGATCAGGACCTGAAAGGGGTTCTCGGCGTGGTCGCGCAGGTAAGGGACGCGCCAGTCTCCGGTTCCGTAGAGCGCGCTCAAGCGGTCGAGCAGAAGTTCGAAGTCGAGGGGCGGGGTCCGCGTCACGCAGGGCTCCGCTCCGGGCGACGGGGCGCGACCGGATCGGAAAGGTCGGGCTCGTCGTCCCCTGACCCCTCGAGCACCCGGATCAGGTCACCGACGAGATAGTCGCTCCCGACCGCCAGTGCGAACCCCTCCCCGCCGGTGGCCGCCCGGGCCAGCGTCAGCGCGGAGGCAGCGTCCGGAGCGACGACGATCTTGGGGAATCGACCGACGGCGGCCCGGCGGAGGTCGGCGGCCGGCATCGCACGGTCCGACCTCAGGGTAAGGACGATTAGCGTCTTGGCGAGCGGGGAGAGGCTCTCGAGGATCTCCTCGGCGTGCTTGTCGGAGAGGCACCCGAAGATGATGACGTTCTCGTCGGGCTCGAGGAAGGGATAGATCTCGGCGAGGCTCATCGCGACCGCGCGCGCGCTCTCCGGCGTGTGGGCGACGTCCAGGTAGATCTCGGGTCGGCGTCCCACGCGTTCGATCCGGCCCCGCCACTTGACCCGCTCGAGCCCTGCCCGGACCTCCGCCTCGGCGAGCACGAGACCCGTTGCGCGCGCGTACTCCTCGACGGCGGCCACGGCGAGCGCGGCGTTCGCGGGCTGGAAGATCCCGTGCATCGGGAGCCGGATACGGGAGTACGTGTGGCGGGTCGTCGTGAGATCGAACGACTGTCCGTGTGCGTCGAGTGCCCGGTCGCCGACGCGAAGCTCCCGCCCCAGGTGGAGCAGCGGCACGCCCGCGTCGCGCGCGACCCGCTCGATCTCGCGGAGGGGCGGCTCGGCGATCTCGCCGACGATCCCGCGCATCCCCGGGTGGAGGATGCCCGCCTTCTCGCGGGCGATGTCGACGAGCGTCGGCCCCAGGATCTCGGCGTGCTCGAGCTCGATCGTGGTGACGACACCGACGGGCGCGTCGACGACGTTCGTCGAGTCCAGCCGCCCCCCGAGGCCGACCTCGATCACGGCGTGGCCCACCTTCTTCGACCGGAAGTGGTCGAAGGCGAGCGCTGTAGTGATCTCGAAGAAGGTCGGCGGACGATCGATCTCTCTGTGGTCGACGAGCTTCGCAGCGATCGCCTCGATCCGTCGGACCTCCTTCGTGACTGCGGCCTTCGGGATCGGGCGGCCGTCGACACGGATCCGCTCGCGGTAGCTCACCAGATGGGGGGACGTGAAGAGGCCCACGGGACCAGCGATCCGGGAGAGGATCGAGGCCGCCATCGCCGACACCGAACCCTTCCCCTTGCTCCCCGTGACGTGGATCGCGCGGAACGATCGCTCTGGATGGTCGAGGGCGGCGAGGAGCCCGTGCATCACCTCGAGGCCGGGGCGCATCCCGAAGCGGCGGAGCGCGAACAGGCGAGCGAGGGTCGAGCCGTACTCGTCCTGCGTCACGGGCGCGGGGACCGGAACGAGCCAAAAGATAACGGTGGCTGAACGCCCGACGGTCGCCTAGAACATCGACCGCTCGCGGTACGACCCGTAGACGTCCTGGAACGCGCGGACGATCTCGCCGAGCGTCGCCTTGGCGGCCAGCGCGTCGAGGACCGCCGGCATCGTGTTGTCGGACTCGGTCTTCGCGACCGCGCGCACGCGATCCAGCGCCCGCGCATGTTTCGCCGCGTTGCGGTTCTCGCGAAGGGTCTTCAGCCGGCTCGCCTGGGCCACCCGTGCCTGCTCGGAGATACGGAGTCGAGGAACGCGGATGGGCGCGTCGTCCTGGTAGGCGTTCACGCCGACGACCTTGCGCTCGCTCGCCTCAACGGCGCGCTGGTAACGGAACGACGCCTCCTGGATCTCGCGTTGGAAGAACCCGCGCTCGATCCCGGCGACGACCCCGCCGAGTGCGTCGATCCGGTCGAAGTAGCGCTGGGCCTCCTCCTCCATCCGGTCGGTGAGCCACTCCACGTAGTAGCTGCCGCCGAACGGATCGACGGTATCGGCGACCCCGGATTCGTATGCGAGGATCTGCTGGGTGCGCAATGCGATCCGGACCGCGTCCTCGCTGGGCAGCTGGAGCGCTTCGTCGTAGGAGTTCGTGTGGAGCGACTGCGTCCCCCCGATCACGCCGGCGAGCGCCTGGACGGCGGTCCGGACGACGTTGAGCTCGGGCTGCTGGGCCGTGCAGGAGCATCCCGCGGTCTGGGTGTGGAAGCGGAGCCAGAGCGATCGCTCCTTGGTCGCGTGGAACCGGTCGCGCATGACGTTCGCCCAGATCCGGCGCGCCGCGCGGAACTTCGCGATCTCCTCGAAGAAGTCGTTGTGCGAGTTGAAGAAGAACGACAGGCGAGGGGCGAACTCATCGACGGCGAGGCCGCGGTCGATCGCCGCCTCGACGTACGCCATGCCGTCGGCGAGCGTGAACGCGAGCTCCTGGACCGCGGTCGATCCGGCCTCGCGGATGTGGTAGCCCGAGATCGACACCGGGTTCCATCGCGGCATCGTCTGCGTCGCGAACTCGATCGTGTCCGTGACCAGGCGGAGCGCCGGCTTGGGAGGGTAGAGGAACTCCTTCTGCGCGATGTACTCCTTGAGAATGTCGTTCTGCGTCGTACCGCCCAGGTTCGCCCTCGGTACGTGCGACTTCTCGGCCGCCAGGATGTACATGCCCCAGACGATGTTCGCCGGCCCGTTGATCGTCATGCTCGTCGTCACGCGGTCGAGCGGGATCGACCGGAGGAGTCGGCCCATGTCGTCGAGCGAGGAGACGTTCACGCCGCACTTTCCGACCTCGCCGATCGACTCGCGGTCGTCGGCGTCGAGCCCGTAGAGCGTCGGGTCGTCGAACGCGATCGAGAGACCGCTCTCGCCGTGGGCGAGGAGGTACCGGAAGCGCTGGTTCGTGTCCTCCGGGGTGCCGAACCCGGAGAACATCCGCATCGACCAGACGCGGCCGCGGTACATCGTCGGGTGGATCCCGCGCGTGTACGGGAACTGGCCGGGGTAGCCGATCCGGTCGGGGTCGTCGGGCGAGGACCGCGGCGTGTAGAGCCGCGCGACGGGAATGCCGCCCAGCGTCTCGAACCGGTCGAGCCGCTCCGGGGACTTGACGAGCGCGGGGGCGAGGACCTCCGACTCCCAGCGTTTCGTCGACTCGTCGAGCGGGGTCCGGGGACCCGGACGGGCCGGGGAAACGCTTGCGGGCGGGGTCTTGGGACGGCTCGCTGCCATCGAGGGATTCGATAAGGGGCACCCCATAAATCACCTCCCTCGGCGCGGCGACGCCCGCCGCGCGCGTGGGTGTGCCGGCTCAGCTCTTGGTCCGTCGGGGACGGGCCGGGGTGGGCCGTCGACCCACTTTCGGCGGGGTCGCGTCGCCGCCCTCGGGCGTCGCGGTCGCGCCGGGCATCCTCAGACCGACCAGGTCGGACTTGCCCCGCGAGCAGACGGGTACGCCGAGCGATGAAGCGAATCGGTCGAAGGCATCGCCGGTCCACTCGACGTTGTCCGCGAGGACGATGGCGCCTGGAGTGAGCTTCGGACGGATCGACTCGAGCTCGAAGGCGAGGTGCTCCGGAGTGTGGAAGCTGTCGTGAAGGAAGACGTCCACCCGGTCGATCCCCTGGACCACGACGGGGAGCAGGACCTGGCTCGGTCCGAGGTGGAGGTCCCAGCCGTGCCGGAGCTCCTCGGGCATCGCCCAACCGGAGGACCGACCGGGCGGTAGCGCGACCTTCGACTCCGATTCTCCGAGGCGCGCCCCGCGCTGCGAGACCGGGAGATCGATGGAGTGGAGGGTCCCGCGACCGTTCGCGCGCAGTCCCAGGAGGAAGTGCGCGGAGGAGACTCCCGAGGAGACCCCGGTCTCGACCACGTGGATCGGCCGGACGAGGCGCACCATCGCATAGATGTCGAGGGGGGCGCGGAACTGCGCGTAGAAGTCGCGACCGCCCTGCCGGTGCCGCTCCCGGATCCCGCTCTCGATCGCCGCGAGCTCGTCGGTCTCGGCGAGGATCGCCTCGATCTCGGGACGGCGCGCACCGGTGAGGGTCTGGATCCACGCAACGTCCGGCTCGGCGCGGTCGTCGCCGAGGGCGATGACGGCGCGGTGTCCTACACCGGTCCGAGGCATCGAGGGCGTAAGCGCCTCTGCCTGCTATGAGGGTTTCCGATTCACCGCCGGGCGCGGGACGAGCCGCGCATGCTCGACGACGAGGCGGTGGGCCCCGCCCCGGCTCACCGTTCTGGGAGATCCCAAGTCGATCCGTCGGTCGAAGAACGGGGCGTCCACGACCGCCGTCTCGAACTCGCCTCCTTCCCCCGCGACGTGGACGCGGCGCACCGCCGCGGACAGCCGCTCGAGCTCCTCCAGCATCGCCGCATCGAGGCGACGTCCGAGGAGCGACGGGAGGAGCGGCTCGGCGGAGACGTGGACGAACCGGATGTCGAGCCCGGCCGAGATCTCCTCCGCGACGACGCGATGCGCGTCCTTTCCCCAGAGAGGGGTGAAGACCGGTCGCCCGAGCTCGAAGCAGACCGAGTGAAGGCGCGACCATTGGTACGATGAGGCGATCGCGCCCGCGACGACCCAGCCCGATGCAGCGGAGAGCGCGTCGTGGAGCGCGCGACGTTCCGCCCCCTCGCCTTCGCCGTCGACGGGCACGCTGCGATGACGCTTCCCCCATGCCTCGGCCTGCAGCGCGACCAGGTCCAAGTTCGGGGTGTGGAAGAGCATCGAATCCGGGTCGGACGGACGGAGCGTGAGGAGCTCCTCTACGGGGATGCCCTGGCAATCGGCGAGGTACGCCGAGTAGATCGAGTCCTTCCCGCCCGAGACGAGCGCCGTGACCGTCATGGGCGGTCCCTACGGGACGCCGAGCCCGGGCCGCCAGAGCGCGTAGAGCCGGTCGAGATCGATCCGCGCGACGGTCGCGCCGCCCCATCGCAGTTCTCCGCCGTGGTCCGTCGCCTCACCGAGACGGACGCAGGGCAGGCCGCGGAACGCGGACTCGAACGACTTGGCCGACGACGGCGGGACCTCCACGATCCAGCGGGAGGCGCCCTCGACCGCGAGCGCCTGGGCCGCTGCATCCAGGCCGGTCACCGCCAGATCAACGGAGAAGCCGAACCCGCCGCCGAACGCCATCTCGGCGAGCGCGACCGCGAGGCCGCCGTCCGAGATATCGTGTACCGCCGCAAGGTCGCCGCGCCCACCTGCTGCCAGCAGACGGTCGCCGAGCCGCCGCGTCGTCGCCGGGTTCATCGCCGGGAGCGGCAGACCCGCGCGACCGCGAAGTCGGGCCCACAGCGACCCCCCGAGCGCGGGGAGGCTCGATCCCACGAGGTAGAGCGGGTCGCCCTCGGCCTTGAGGTCGGAGGTCGTCGCGCGCCGGATGTCCGGCACGATCCCCGTCGCCATCAGCACCGGGGTCGGCGGAATGCCGGCGCCGAGCCCGCCATTGTACAGGCTCACATTGCCGGAGGGCACCATCATGTCGAAGGCGCGTGCCCCGTCGGCGAGGCCCCGCGTGACCTCGGCGAGATCGCCGAGCACCAACGGGTCCTCGGGGTTCCCGAAGTTGAGGCAGTTCGTGAAGGCATCCGGCCGAGCGCCGACCGCGTAGAGGTTCCGCGCCGCCTCCTCGACCGTCCAGATCCCGCCCGCGCGCGGTGCGACCTGGCACGACCACGGTTGGGCCGCGACGGCGACGGCGAGCCCGCGCCAGCTCTCCGGACGGGGGCGAAGGACCGACGCATCGCCGTGGGACGGTGAGACGACACGGCCGTGGAGCGACTTGATCACCGTTCGGCCCTGGACCTCGTGATCGTAGAGCCGGATCACCCCCTCGCGCGAGACCGAGTCGGGGGCGAGGAGGAGCTCCTCGAAGAGCTCGGAGGGCTCGGTGTTCGGGATCGTCCCCTCGTCGGGCGGAGGCCGGGGGCGTCCCCGCGTCGGCCGTCGCAACGGTGGTGGCGAGACCCGGAACCCGACGCGGAGGTGCGCCGCGGGCCGATCGTGGAACAGGAGCGTCTCGAACGGATCGGCGACGACCTCGCCGATGTCGGTCACCGGGACGTCGTTCCGGTGGAAGATTTCGAGGACGGCAGGGAGATCCGTCGGGCGAACGTCGAGCAGCATCCGTTCTTGGGACTCCGAGATCCAGATCTCCCACGGCGCAAGTCCCGTCTCGCGAAGCGGAACACGGTCCAGGTGGATCCGCGACCCGAAGCCACCGGAGTGCACGAGCTCCCCGGAGGCCGAGGCGAGGCCGCCGCCCCCCAGGTCCTTGCAGCCCCGGACCAGGCCCGCGTCGTACGACTCCAGGCAGGCATGGATGAGCGGTTCCTTCATGATCGGGTCGCCGAGCTGGACCGCTCCGCGCGACTCGTCCTCGCTCCGTTCGTTCAGCTCCTTCGACGCGAAGGCCACGCCCCCGATGCCGTCGCGGCCGGTGAGACCGCCGCAGAGGACGAGCCGATCCCCGACGCGATCGGCGCTGTTCGGGATGAGACGCGACCTGGGCAGGAACCCGACGCAACCGACGTTGACGAGCGGGTTCACGGTGTACGACGGATCGAAGTAGATCCCGCCGGAGATCGTGGGAACCCCGACGCGATTGCCGTAGTCGCGGATTCCCGCGACGACGCCTCCCATCAGCTATCGCGGGCTCTTGACCCCCGGCGGGGTCGCCGCGCGCGCGAGGTCGAGCGGTCCGAAGAACAACGGATCCGCGAGCGCGATCGGCTTGCCGCCGACGGCGAGCACGTCCCGGAGGATCCCGCCGATCCCGGTCGCGGCGCCGCCGTACGGCTCGACGGCAGACGGATGATTGTGCGACTCGATCCGCAGGGCGTACGCGTAGGCGCCCTCGAACGGCATGACCCCCGCATCTCCGGTCCCCAGGACCCGATCCTTCGGATGAAGGCCCGAGAAGGCCGCGGAGAGGAAGGCTCGGGAGCTCTTGTACGAGCAGTGCTCGCTCCAGCTCTGGGCGATCCCCGCGAGCTCGACGTCGGTCGGTTCGCGCCGTATCCCGCGATAGTACTGCTGCAGCCGCGCGATCTCGGATTCCGAGAAACCGAGACCTTTGGCCGAGACGACGCGCGCGAGCTTCGAGCGCGCCACGCGTCGGAACGGGACGACGTGGACCCCTGGGGCCCACTCCTTCGGCTCGATCCGATCGCGGGCCGGCATCGCTCCTCAGGTCGTGCGCAGGCTGACGTGCACCCGGTGGATGACGGGGTTCGCGAGGAGGCGGTCGACGGCGTCGCGTGCGAGCGCCTCGGCGTGTTCCCGATCGGCATCGGGCAGCTCGAGGACGTAGACCTTCGCCGTGCGAACCGCGGCGACGGGTCCGATCCCGAGGAGGCCGAGCGATTTCTGCACGCTCTCCGCCTCGGCGTCGAGGATCCCCGCCTTGAGCTCGACGCGGATCTCGACGGTCATTCGGGGAACGCTCGCGGCCACGCCGAACTCCGGAGCCGCGCACGAGCGACCGGCAGATAACCCTGACCGACGGCCCGTACGCTGGCGTGCGGATTCCAGACGAGCGGGACCCTTCGTTCGGGGTCAGTGAAACCCGGCCAGCGCTGGCGCGAGCTGCGAGAACTCGCCGAGAAGGATGACGAGCGGCTTGAGCTTCTCCCCGATCCTGCGCGCCGCCTCGCGCTTGTCCCGGCTGGACGGAAAGGCCCGCAGCTCGAGTTCCAGCTCCTCGAGCCGGCGCATGAGATCGCGTCGATTCGCACCGGGACCCGCGCGACCTGCTCGCGCGACCAGCTCGTTCGCTGTCAGGGATCCGCCGGGGACCAGATCGGTGAGTTCGTCGACCCCGATGCCTTCGCCGGGCCGAAGCTCCCCGTGATTCTGCACTCGCAGCGGGTCTGCGCCCATCATCGCGAGGGCGTGACGCAGATTCTGGACGTCGGCGACGGCGGTATTGAGGTCGTCCGACATCGCGATGGGGAGGTCGCGGCCGACCTCAAGGTTTCGCTCGGATTCGAGCAGGGGCCCCGCGGGTTGCCCCGGCTCCGGGGGCCGGGGCCGATTGGCCGCGGTGGAGTACCGTACGGAGTCGTACGGTACAGAGCCTCGCAAAAATGGTATATAGTAGACCTTTTTCGGACCTCGGGGCAAGGGGGGCCGAGCCATCGATGGAGGAACTCATCTGCAGTGTGGAATTCCTCCGGGGCGCCAGCGAGCTGGTGGCCCGGGTTTCGAGCGAAGCCGGGGGCGTTCGGGAGTACCGCGCGCCGTCGGCAGGGGCCGTTATCGACCAGGTGGTCAACGACCTTCAGGAAGAATTCGAGGCGGCGCCGTCGAGCTGAGGGGTTCGACGATCCGCATCCGATCGCCGAGAGAGTAACAGTCCGCCAACCGTCCGAGGAGGGTCAATCATGGAGAGGCAATCCGGTCCAAAGCCGCCGGTCAGTCGCACCGTCGAGAGTGCCTTCACGAAGGTCAAGGGCGACGACCCGGTGGTCGCGCTCACCGCGCTCAAGGTCGAGACGGCCGAGGCGGACAACGTCGCCGCCGAAGTGAGCCGGCTTTCCGAGGTCGAAGACGTCTACCTCGTTACCGGCGACACGGACATTTTCATCAAGGTCCGCTTCCCGAACTATGACGAGCTCAAGGACTTCCTCGTCCACCGGCTCCCGATGGTCCGGGGGATCCGCGAAACGCGCACGCTCCTCGTCGTCACCGCCTACAAGGACGGGGGGGAGACGCTACGGCCGTGAACGTCCCCACGGCAGCCGCGAGCCCCGCCAGCACCGCCCCGACGGTCGTCGCCGCGCACGACCCGCGCGCCGAGCGACTTCAGCGCATCGTCGAAACGCTCGCCCAACTCTCGGATGACAGCTCCGTTCCGCGCAACGTCCGCCGCGGCGCGCTCAACGCGAAAGGCGAGCTCACGAAGCCCCGCGCTCCGCTCGACGTGCGCATCGCGAGCGCCGTGTACGTCTTGGACGACCTCGCCAACGATCCGAACATTCCGACGCACGGCCGGACGGCGATCTGGTCGATCGTTTCCAGCCTCGAGAGTTTCCAGTGAGTACGCCCATCCCAAACCTGAAATACGCATCCTCGGTCCGTTCCTCTCGGAACGGGTGCGGGCCCGTAGCTCAGGTAGGTTGGTCGGTCGTGCCCTCGACCGGCCCTACAAAGAGCATTCGGCTTTTAACCGAGTGGTCGGGGGTTCGAACGGGAGGCTCCTCCAACAGGGTGCCTCCCCGGGCATCCCCCCGGGCCCGTTCCGATCCCGAGGTACTACGATGAGCCCAACGCGCGCGCGGTCCGGGAAGCTTTCCAAGGCAAAGCAGAAGGCCGCCGACGCCGCCGCGGCCCCGAAGCGCCCGTTCACCGCGCACCACTTGGTGCCGCCGCACGAGCTCCTCACCGAGGAGGAGGGGACCCGTGTCCTCCAGGAGCTCGCCACGCTGATCGAACGCCTCCCCAAGATCCTCGTGACCGACCCCGGGCTCAAGACCGATCTCAAGTACGTCGCCGCCCGCGAGGCGCGCGAGCCGCTCATCGGCCGCATCGTCCGCGTCCGGCGCCCCTCGGCCACGGCGGGCGTGTCGATCGCCTACCGCGTCCTTGCCGACCATTTGGGGGCTGATTGATCTCCATGCGCGAAATCGTCGACGCCTTCTTCCGGGAGCGGTCCATCGTCAACCACCACCTCGCCAGCTTCAACGACTTCCTGCCGACGAGCGACAATCCCAACTCCCGGATGCAGCGGATCGTCGACGAGTCGCGCGTGAGCGAGGACTCGACGGAGCGCGGGATCATCCGGCTGGACGTCCAGAAGACGAAGAGCTCGATCTACGTCCGCGTCGGCCGGCGCCGCGACCCGCGCACGGGCCTCGTGAGCCCCTCGGCCGAGCCCACCATCTTCGTCGGGCAGCCGTTCGTGAAGGAGCCGGTCGGATCGAAGCCGACGCTCACCCCGATGGAGGCGCGCCTCCGCAATCTGACCTACCAGGCGCCGATCTACCTCAACGTCACCGTCGTCGAGAACGGGGTCGAGCGCGCCCCCGAGACCGTCCACATCGGCGATCTGCCGATCATGGTCAAGAGCCGGCCGTGCAACCTGAACCGCGCGAACATCGAGCGCGATTCGAACTTCCCCCTCTCCGACGAGGAGTACCGCGCGAAGCTCGTCGAGTACGGTGAGGACCCGCTGGACCCTGGGGGCTACGCCATCATCGGCGGCACCGAGCGCGTCATCATCAGCCTCGAGGATCTCGCGCCCAACCGGATCTTCGCCGAGTTCAACGAGCGGTACGGAACGCCGATCGAGTCCGCGAAGGTCTTCAGCCAGCGCGGCGGCTACCGGTCCCTCACCGTCGTCGAGAAGAAGAAGGACGGGATCCTCCAGGTCTCGGTCCCGACCGCCTCCGGCCAGATCCCGTTCGCCATCCTGATGAAGGCGCTCGGGATGAAGAACGACGAGGAGATCTTCCAGGCCGCCCTCGGCGAGCTGCTCCCGTTGGAGGAGCCGTTCGTCCAGACGATGAAGCACCTCCTCAACGTCAACCTGGAGGAGTGCGTTTCGAAGAAGCTCTACCCGCCCGAGGGGATCCTCACGACCGAGGACGCCCTCCTGTACCTCGAGAAGAAGTTCGCCACGGGCCAGGCGAAGGAGTACCGGCAGCGGAAGGTCGACGGTATCCTCGACCGCTCGCTCCTCCCCCACTTGGGCGACGCGAAATCGGACCGCCTGAAGAAGGCCCTCTACCTGGCGCGCATGGCGCGAACGGTCCTCGAGCTCAACCTGCACGTCCGCGGCGAGGACGACAAGGACCACTACGCGAACAAGCGGTTGAAGCTCGCCGGCGACCTGATGGAGGACCTCTTCCGCGTCGCGTTCACGCTCCTCCTCAAGGACCTCAAGTACCAGCTCGAGCGGTCCTTCGCTCGGAAGAAGGACCTGCGGATCGCATCCGCGATCCGGCCGGACCTCCTCACCCAGCGCCTCGTCCACGCGCTCGCGACGGGCAACTGGGTCGGCGGTCGGTCGGGCGTCAGCCAGGTCCTCGACCGGACGAGCCACATGTCCACGATCTCGCACCTGCGCCGCGTCACGAGCCCGCTCACGCGCACCCAGCCGCATTTCGAGGCGCGCGACCTGCACCCGACGCAGTGGGGGCGCCTGTGCCCCAACGAGACCCCCGAGGGTCAGAACTGCGGTCTCGTCAAGAACTACGCCCTCGCCGTCGACGTCTCCGAAGGTGCCGACGAGGACGAGGTGACGCTCATCCTGCGCGATCTCAACACGCGCGAGATCGGCCCGGAGGTCTTCCAGGAAGGCGCTTCGCCCAAGGGCAAGCGCGCCGCCCGCGTCTACGTCAACGGCAACCTGATCGGTCTCCACTCCCAGCCGCTCGAGCTCGTCCGGGAGATCCGCGAGCGCCGGCGCTCCGGCACGCTCTCCCCATCGCTCGGCGACAAGACCTACGAGATCAACGTCCGCTACGACGAGGAGATGAACGAGGTCATCGTGCACAGCGACCCGGGCCGGCTCCGCCGCCCCCTCATCGTCGTCAAGGACGCGGTCCCGAAGGTCACGCGCAGCGATCTGGACGAGCTGGGCCAGGGAACGCTCGCCTACACCGATCTCATCCGCCAGGGCAAGGTCGAGTGGATCGACGCCGAGGAGGAGGAGGACGCCCTCATCTCCGTCGACCCGTTCGTTCAGCCCGAGCGCTGCCCCAAGTGCGAGCGCGCCCTCTCCCGCTCCGACGTCCGGTGGGTCTCCGCCGGCGAACGCACGGAGAAGCCGATCGTGCGCTGCGGCCGCTGCCGCCACGAGTTCCCGACGACGACGCTCCTCACGAACGAGCACACGCACCTCGAGATCGATCCGAACCTGATGCTCGGCGTCTGCACCGGGCTCATCCCCTACCCGGAGCACAACTCGACCCCGCGCAACACGATGGGCTCCGCGATGGCGAAGCAGGCGCTCGGCGTCGAGTCGGTGAACTACCGGCGCCGCCCCGATACCCGCGGCCACCTCCTCCACTACCCGCAGGCCCCGCTGCTCCGGACGCAGACGATGCGCTACGTCCACTTCACCGAGCGACCGGCGGGCCAGAACTTCGTCGTTGCCGTGCTCTCCTTCGAGGGCTACAACATGCAGGACGCGCTCGTCTTCTCGAAGGCCGCGATCGACCGCGGCCTCGGGCGCTCCTCGTTCTTCCGGACGTACCGCGGGGAAGAGCGGAAGTATCCCGGCGGCCAGGAGGACCGGTTCGAGATCCCCCGGCCGGACGTCGCGGGGGCCCGCGTCGACACCGCCTACCGCAACCTGGGCGAGGACGGCCTCATCTTCCCCGAGCTCGAGGTGACCGAGGGCGACGTGCTCATCGGCAAGACCTCTCCTCCGCGCTTCCTCGAGGAGAAGACCGATCTCCTGACGCCGCAGAAACGGCGCGAGACGTCCGTCACGGTACGCTACGGCGAGTCCGGGTGGGTCGACAACGTGATCCTCACCGAGGGCGAGAACATCTCCAAGCTCGTCAAGGTCAAGGTCCGCAACCAGCGGGTGCCGGAGCTCGGCGACAAGTTCGCCTCGCGCCACGGCCAGAAGGGCGTGGTCGGGCTCATCGTCCCGCAGGAGAACCTTCCGTTCACGCGCGACGGCGTGACGCCGGATCTTCTGATCAATCCGCACGCGATCCCATCGCGGATGACCGTCGCCCACGTGCTCGAGATGCTCGGGGGCAAGGTCGGCTCGCTCGAAGGCCGGACGATCGACGGCACCGCGTTCTCCGGCGAGCGCGAGGAGGCGCTCCGCGAGGGCCTCAAGGCGCTGGGCTTCCACCCGTCGGGACGCGAGACGCTCTACGACGGGCTCACCGGACGTCGCCTCGAGGCGGAGATCTTCATCGGCGTGATCTACTACCAGAAGCTCCACCACATGGTCGCGGGCAAGATGCACATGCGCTCGCGCGGGCCCGTCCAGATCCTCACGCGACAGCCGACGGAGGGGCGCTCCCGGCAGGGCGGTCTTCGGTTCGGTGAGATGGAGCGCGACACCCTGATCGGCCACGGCGTCGCGATGGTCATCAAGGACCGCCTCCTCGACGAGTCCGACGGGACGATCCAGTACGTCTGCGGCAACGCGGAGTGCGGGCACATCGCGATCCCCGACACGCGCGCGGGATCGCTCCGCTGCCCGAGCTGTGGCAACACCTCGTCGATCTACCCCGTCGAGATGAGCTACTCGTTCAAGCTCCTCCTCGAGGAGCTGATCAGCTTGGGCGTGATCATGCGGCTCCAACTCGAGGAGATGCGGTAGGAGGAACCATGTCGCAGGGACTCTCCAAGAAGATCAAGGCGCTCCAGTTCGCCTTCCTATCGCCCGACGAGATCCGCCGGATGAGCGGCGTGAAGATCATCACGGCCGACACGTACGACGACGACGGCTACCCCATCGAGATGGGCCTGATGGACCTCCACCTGGGCGTCATCGAGCCCAACCTCCGGTGCCGCACGTGCGGGGGCCGCGTGAACGATTGTCCCGGCCACTTCGGGATCATCGAGCTCGCGATGCCCGTGATCCACGTCGGCTACGCCAAGGAGATCAAGCGACTCCTCCAGAGCACGTGCCGCGCCTGCGGCCGGCTATTGCCGGACGCGCCGCCCGCGCGCTCGGAAGCGATGGCGGACGACGACGCGCCTACGCCCGTGCGCTCGCGCGCCAGCGCGAAGGAGGAGCGGGCGTGCCCGCACTGCCACGAGGTCCAGCAGCGGATCATCCTCGACAAGCCCACCACCTTCCGCGAGAACGGCCACAAGATCACCCCCAAGGAGGTCCGCGCGCGCCTGGAACGGATCCCGGACGACGACGTCCGCGCCCTCGACCTCAACCCCAAGTTCGGCCGCCCGGAATGGATGGTCCTGACCGTCCTCCCCGTGCCGCCGGTCCAGGTGCGACCTTCGATCACCCTCGAGTCGGGGGAGCGGAGCGAGGACGATCTGACGCACAAGCTCGTCGACGTGCTTAGGATCAATCAGCGCCTCCGCGAGAACCGCGACATGGGCGCCCCCCAGCTCGTCGTCGAGGACCTGTGGGAACTGCTCCAGTACCACGTCACCACGTACTTCGACAACCAGACGAGCGGCATCCCGCCCGCCCGGCACCGGTCCGGCCGACCCCTCAAGACGCTCGCGCAGCGGCTCAAGGGGAAGGACGGGCGGTTCCGGTCGAACCTATCGGGTAAGCGCGTCAACTTCTCGGCGCGCACGGTCATCTCGCCGGATCCGCTCCTCTCGATCAACGAGGTCGGTATCCCGGTCGAGGTCGCGCGCGCGCTCACCGTACCGCTCGAGGTCACGCCCCACAACCAGGAGATCTCGAAGGGCCTCGTGAAGCGCGGACCGACGCCGCCGCCCGCCGCCGACGGCACCTACCAGTGCGGCGTCAACTACCTCATCCGCGAGGACGGGCAGCGGATCAAGGTGATGGAGAAGAACTCCGAGGCGTGCGCCGAGCTCGTGGCCCCGGGGTGCGTCGTCGAGCGCCAGCTCATCGACGGCGACATCGTCCTGTTCAACCGGCAGCCGTCGCTCCACCGGATGAGCATGATGGCCCACTTCGTGAAGGTCCTACCGCACAAGACCTTCCGCTTCAACCTCTGCGACTGCCCGCCCTACAACGCCGACTTCGATGGCGACGAGATGAACCTGCACGTTCTCCAGAGCCAGGAGGCGCGCGCCGAGGCCAAGGTCATCATGAAGGTGGAGGAGCACATCCTCTCGCCCCGGTACGGCGGCCCCATCATCGGGATGCTGCACGACCACATCACCGCGGCGTTCCTGCTCACCTACCAGAACCCCAAGTTCACGCGGAGCGAGGTCACGTTCCTCCTCTCGAAGCTCAAGTTCCCGCTCCCACCGCCCGCGGGCACGGACAAGGAGGGCAACGACTACTGGACGGGAAAGCAGCTCTTCTCGCTGACCCTACCCAAGGACCTCTCGATCGAGTTCCGATCGAACATCTGGAACCGATGCGACTGCCCGCCGATGAACTGCAAGCACGACTCCTACGTTGTCGTCGAGAAGGGCGACCTCAAGGCCGGCACGATCGATGCGAAGGCGATCGCCTTCCAGAAGGGCGCGATCCTGGACGCGATCGCCCGGAACAACGGCATGACGCGCGCCCGGCAGTTCCTCGACGAGATGAGCCGCCTGTCGATCACCGCGATCGGGTTGAAGGGCCTCTCCACCGGTATCGACGACGAGGACGTCCCCGAGGACGCCCGCCACGAGATCGACGAGGGGCTCGCGAAGGCCCGCACGAAGGTCAACGAACTGGTGGCGCAGTACCAGAAGGGCGATCTCGAGCAGATGCCCGGACGTTCCGTCGAAGAGACGCTCGAGGTGATGGTGCGGCGCGAGCTCGGGAAGGCGCGCGACACCGCGGGCGACATCGCCGGCCGGTACCTGGGACTCGAGAACCCCGCCGTCATCCTGGCGAAGTCGGGAGCGCGCGGCTCGATGCTCAACCTGACGCAGATGGCCGGGTCGGTGGGACAGCAGTCGGTGCGGGGCGAGCGCCTTCTCCGCGGCTACTTCAACCGGACCCTGCCGCACTTCAAGCGCGGCGACCTGGGCTCCGACGCGCGCGGCTTCGTCTCCTCCTCCTACAAGCGCGGTCTCTCGCCGACGGAGTACTTCTTCCACTCGATGGGAGGGCGCGAGGGGCTCGTCGACACGGCGGTCCGTACGAGCCGGTCGGGGTACATGCAGCGCCGATTGATCAACGCGCTCGAGGACCTCAACGTCGCCGAGGACGGGACGGTCCGGAACACGGCGGGGACGGTCATCGAGTACAAGTACGGCGAGGACGGGATCGATCCGTCCCGTTCCTTCGGCGGCCAGGCCGTGCCGCTGGACGAGATCCTGGCCCAGGTCCTGGGCCGACGCGTCAAACCCAACGTCGATTCGCGCGGCGAGCTCCTCACGGGAGCCCCGCCGGTCTCCGAGGAGGAGATGGACCTCTTGGCCGAGGCGCAGCTCGAGGAAGAGGGCGAAGACGAAGAGGGCGAGGATTTCGGGGTGCCCGAAGAGGGACCCGACTTCGGAGGCGAGTAACGATGGCCGACGAGAAGAAGGTCCCAGCGCGCGAGCAGTTCCGGCAGAAGGTCCACGAGATCGCCCGCAAGGAGGGCGTCGACCTCCCGCCGATGCTCGTCGAGGAGCTCGCGGTCCGTCTCGCCGCGCTCAAGGTGAGCCCGGCCGAGGCGACGAAGGTCGTCAGGGCGGTCGCTAGCCGGTTCCAGCGCGCGTCGGTCGACGCGCACGAGTCCGTCGGGATCGTCGCCGCCCAGTCGATCGGCGAACCCGGGACGCAGATGACGCTGCGAACGTTCCACTACGCGGGGGTCGCCGAGATGAACGTGACGCTCGGCCTACCGCGCCTCATCGAGCTCGTCGACGCCCGCCGCGTCCCCTCGACGCCGATGATGACGATCTACACCGAGAAGAAGGTCCGCGCCGATCGGGAGGGCGTCCAGACGATCGCTCTCCAGATCGAGGTGACGACGATCCCCGACGTCGCCTCGATCGGAACGGTCGTCGAGGACCTGAAGGTCCTCGTCGCCCCGCAGGCCGCTCTGATGCAGGCGCGCGGCGTCAAACGCGCCGACATCGAGCGCTCGCTCCATGAGAACTTGGACGAACGCCAGTTCCGCCTCACGAACGGATCCGGCGGCGGCGAGACGCGCACCTTCGAGATCCATCTCGTCGAGGCCGGCGCGCCCAACGCGCCCAAGCCGAAGAAGGACGAGCCCGTCGAGGAGATGCCGTTCAAGAAGCTCCTCGAGGCCTCGGAAGAGGCCAAAGCGGTCCGGATCAAGGGCGTCACCGGCATCAAGCGCGCGCTGATCAAGAAGGAGAAGGACGAGTACGTGATCTACACCGAGGGCTCCAACCTGGAAGGCGTCCTCGACATCGAGGGCGTCGACGCGGCGCGGACGACGACCAACTCGGTCTTCGAGATCTACAAGGTCTTCGGCGTCGAGGCCGCGCGTGCCGGGCTCGTCCTCGAAACGTCGCGCACGCTGTCCGAGCAGGGCCTCGGCGTCGACATCCGGCACCTGATGCTCGTCGCCGACGTCATGACGAACGAGGGGGACATCCGGGCGATCGGCCGTCACGGGATCTCCGGGAAGAAGACGAGCGTGCTCGCGCGCGCTGCCTTCGAGATCACCGCCGCGCACCTACTGCGCGCCGCGATCACCGGCGAGGTCGACGAGCTCAAGGGCGTTGCCGAGAACATCATCGTCGGCCAACCGATCACGCTCGGGACCGGCGCCGTCAACCTCATCTATCGCCCGGCGCCCGGGGCCAAGGTGCCGATCAAAGCGGTGGAGAAGCCCGCTCCCGCTCCCGCGGAGGCGTAGATGGATCTCGCGCATGCCCTCAAAGTAGCGCTCCAGACCGGCACTGTTCGCGTTGGGGTGAACGAGGTCCTCGACGCCGCGAAGGCGAAGAAGGCCAAGCTCCTCATCGTTTCGCGCACCTGCCCGGAGAAGTCGCTCACCGGCGAGCGCAAGTACGACCGGATCCCGATCTACCACTACGAGGGCACGGCCTTGGAGCTCGGCGCGGCGTGCGGAAAGCCGTTTCCGATCAGCGCGCTGGCGGTCCTCGATCCCGGCACCTCGGCGATCCTTTCCCTCGAGACGGGCTAGACCGGCCGGTCCCCAACCCGTTCCCTCGCTCGAGGTCCCGATGACCGAGATCGCGTTCGATACCGAGACCTTGGGCTACATCCGGCTCTTCGAGGAGCGGACCGGGGCGCGCGTGAA
>JBGOSQ010000030.1:0-23458 GCA_041476045.1 Thermoplasmata archaeon
GACGAACGTTCTGCTCCTCTACGTCCTCTTCCTGCCGTTCCTCGACCGGTCGAAGCGCACCCACCCGCGGGACCGCCCGGTGTTCCTCTTCATCGCGAACTCGCTCGTCGGGTTCTTCATCCTCATGACCGTCTGGGGCGGTCTCACCCCCGGCATCACGATCTCGTACGCCGGAATCGCGGAGCGCTTGGGCCCGGTCTTCCTCGTGAACGCGATCATGGTGGGACTGTTCTACTGGCGCTACCAGGCAGGATATCGCGCCCGCCTCGCCGCGGCGGGGAAGTCGGATCGCCTGCCGGGGGTCTATCCGGCCCCGACGCCGAGCGTGGCGGCGCGCCCGGCGACGTCGGAGGTGGCGTCCCGTGAGTGAGCCCGTTCCCCCGCGGTACCGGTACGGCACCCTCTGGGGGGTGCTCGCGCTCCTGCTGCTCGCCGGGACGGTCTCCGCCGCGTTCTTCGTCTACGGGCTCACCGATCTGTTCACGAACGGGCGCGCGCTCATGGACATCCCGATCCTCCTGGGGGGCGGGTTCGTCGCGTCGCTGATGCTGCTCCTGATCATCGGGATCCTCTACCGCGTCGATCGACTGCGGGGCGTTCCGCAGAGGCGGGTGGAACTGTTTGACTGAGACCGCGTCCTGGCAGGAGGTCGCCCGGATCCGCGAGCGGACGCTCGCGTTCTATTATGCCGCGGCGATCCTGATGCTCTTCGGTCTCGGAGTGCTCACCGTCTACGTCCTGCGGCTCGGCAACCTGACCGGTCCGGGGGTCGAGCAGTCCTTCGGGCTCGCGGTCGCGCTCATGTTCCTCATGTCGGCCCTCATGATCCACCTGGTCGACCGGATGTACCGCCTCTGGCCGCTCGGACGCCGCGTCCAGTCGCCGGACCCCGGCCCGGTCACGGACGAGAACTGGGCGACGTTCCTCGCCGTCGCGGTCCTCGTTGCGGCCGGGGCGGCCATCGCCTACATTATCGGAGGGCTGCTCGTCTGAGCGGAGCCGCAACGATGTCCGATCTCACGGTACCGCTCGTCGTCATCACGCTCCTCGTGGTGATCGCCGCGTTCTCGCTCGGCGTCTTGGGGTTCCGTGGCACGTGGGTGGTGCGGAAGATGCGCCTGTGGCTCTTCACGACGGACCACAAGCGGATCGGTCTGATGTACCTCGCTTCGGCGTTCATCTTCTTCTTCATCGGCGGGATCTACGCGATGCTGATCCGCACCGACCTGGGCATCGTCCAGGGACTGGGGCTGGACCCGCAGACGACGCTCGGGATCACCCCGGACGTCTACTCGACCCTGTTCACGATGCACGGGGTATTGATGATCTTCCTCTTCGCGATGCCGGCGCTCGCCGGGTTCGGCAACTTCCTCGTCCCCTCGATGGTCGGGGCGAAGGAGATGGCGCTCCCCCGGGTCAACGCGATCGCGTTCTGGATGATCCCGCCCGCGGCGGTGATCCTCCTCTTCTCGAACGCCTACGCCGGCTGGACCGGGTACGTCCCGCTCTCGACGCAGTCGTTCTCGCCGAACAGCCACGGGGTCGATCTCTGGATCCTCGGGCTCCACATCCTCTCCGCCTCGTCGATGCTGGGCGCGATCAACTTCCTCGTCACGATCCTCAAGCACCGCGCCCCCGGCGTCCGATACTGGAACATGCCGCTCTTCGTGTGGGCGACGCTGATCAACTCCGTCCTCCTCCTCTTCGCGCTCCCGTCGCTCTCGATCGCGCTGACCTTCGTCCTCTCCGACCGGAACTGGGGGACCCACATCCTCGCGGCGGCGAACGGAACGCCGCTCGGGGGCGCCCTCCTCTACCAGAACATGTTCTGGTTCTTCGCGCACCCGGAGGTGTACATCCTCGTGCTGCCTGCGTTCGGCCTCATCTCGACGGTCCTGCCGAAGCTCGCGCGCAAGGACATCTTCGGCTACAGTGCGATGGCGATCGCGCTCGGCGTCTTCGCGATCCTGTCGTTCGCCGTCTGGGAGCACCACATGTTCACCACCGGCGTCGACACGAACGTCCGGTTCGTCTTCATGCTCTCGACGATGGCGATCGCGATCCCGTCGGCGGTCAAGACGTTCAACTGGGTGGCGACGCTCTGGGGCGGCAAGATCTGGATGGCGCTCCCGATGTGGTTCTGCGTCGCGTTCATCACCGGCTTCGTCATCGGCGGCCTGTCGGGGGTCTTCCTCGCCTCGATCCCGATCGACTATCTCTACCACGCGACGTACTTCGTCGTCGCCCACTTCCATTACGTCATCCTCGGCGGAACGATGATGGCCCTCTTCGCCGGGATCTACTTCTACTACCCCATCTGGACCGGCCGCTGGTACAACCAGACCCTCGGCCACATCCACTTCGTCCTCACGTACGCTGGAGTGAACCTGCTCCTCTTCCCGATGTTCATCCTCGGGGCCGAGGGGATGCCGCGGCGGGTCTACACCTACATCCCCAGCTCCAACTTCGAGTTCCTGAACTTCCTGAGCTCGATCGGCGCGATCATCCTCGGGATCGGGCAGCTGTTCTTCGCGTTCAACATGGTCTATAGCTACTTCGCCGGAACGAAGGTCGTCGGCGACCCATGGGGCGATCCGGCCCCGACGCAGATGGTCGGACCCGCGAAGGCCAAGTCGACCGCCATCCCGGCCGGCGTCACGGCCGAGCCCAAGGGAGCGGTCTAGGCGACCGGTCGGCATCGATGGACGGGCACCGCTTCTTCCGATACGCCGCCATCGCCTCCGTCGTCGTCTGCTACGTCACGATCCTGATCGGCGGCAACGTGATGGCGAGCGACTCGGGGCTCGCGTGCCCGGACTGGCCCACGTGCCACGGGTCGTTCGTCCCACCGCTCGTCGGCGGCTCGGGGATCGAGTGGGCCCATCGGCTGAGCGCGCTCGCGCTCTCGGCAACGATCGCCGCGATGGCCGCCGCGGCGCTCCTCTTCGAGCGGAGCCGCCCGGCCTTGCTGCAGATGAGCGGCGCCTCGGCCGGTCTCGTCCTGGCGCAGGCGCTCCTGGGCGGCGTCGTCGTCGAGACGGAGCTCACCGTCGGGCTCGTCCTGCTCCACCTGGCGCTCGCGACCGCGCTCTTCGCGCTCCTCCTCGTCCTCGCGCTCCTGGCCAACTTCCGGGAGATCCCGAAACCGTGGGTCGAGTTCGCCCGCCGCGCCTCGGAGGAGCTGCCGCCATCGGCCCGGCTCGCGCGCTCGCGCGGCGCCGCGGGATCGAGCCGGAGCGCGCCGCCCACCGACAAGCACCCGGCGTCGCCGGGCGCCTGAGCTCGACCGCGGGCGTGGGTTATCTACCCCGGCCCGCTCCGACGACCGTGACCGGGGCCGTTGCATCGACCGCGCCCCGTGCGGGCTGGCGCGACTACGCGACGCTCACGAAGCCGGGGATCTCCGCGCTGATCGTGCTCGTCGCGGTCGCGGGGTACTTCCTCGCCGCCCCTACCCCGATCGACCCCCTTCGGCTCGGTCTCCTCATCGGGACCGGCGGTGCGGCGAGCGCGGGGGCCGCGATGCTGAACCACTACCTGGACCGGGACCTGGATGCCCAGATGCGCCGGACGCGCCACCGGCCGATCCCCGAGGCACGGATCGACCCGAGCGAGCGGGTCGCCGTGGCGGGCGTCGTCCTCTCGGTCGCCGCGGTCGGCCTCGCGGCGTGGCTCCTCAATCCCCTCACCGGGTTCTCGATCGCTCTGGGCGGGCTCACCTACGTCGTCGTCTACACGCTCTGGCTCAAGCGCCGGTCGAGCTGGAACATCGTCATCGGCGGGTTCGCGGGGAGCGCCCCCGCGCTCGCCGGGAGCGCGGCCGCCGTCGGAACGTGGACCCCCGCCGTCGGCACCTTCGCGCTCCTCGTCTTCCTCTGGACCCCGCCGCACTTCTGGAGCCTCGCGCTCCTCTTGCGCAACGACTACGCCGCGGCGGGTCTTCCGATGCTCCCCCGCATGGAGGACCCCGCGTTCTCCGGCAAGGTCGTTGTGGTCTCGGCGGCGTTGCTGGTGCCCCCCGCCGTCCTCCTGGGGTTCACCCACGCGGTCGCGTGGCCCGTCACCGTGACGCTCGTCGCGCTCGGCGTCATTTTCGTGGCCGTTACGAGCCCGCTGTGGCGAGACGTGACGCGTGCGACGGCGCGCCGCGGGTTCATCTATTCCGGTCCGTACCTGCTCCTGGTCGTCCTCGCGCTCGTCGCCAACACGTGGCTTCTCCGGATCGGCGTTCCGACCGGCTGGTAGCGGCCGTCGGTTACCTTTCCACCCCCATGGCGTTAAGCCCCACGGCCCTCTCGTTCTCGTGATGACCCACCGGGACGTACCGATCGCCGGCCCTCCGGACGTGCTGCGACGCGCGGAGGCCGCCCTCCGACGCTTGGGCTACTCGCGCGTTCCGCCGGCGTCCCGCGACGTTCCGCTCGAGCCGTCGTTCTGGGTCCAGGAGGCGGGCGTCCCGCGACGGACGTTCCCGGTCTTCGTCCAGGGACCGGCCTCCGAGGCGTCCGTGAACCGGCTCTTCCAGTGGGCGCGCGGGCCGGTGGATGCCCCGTCGAGCTCGAAGCGGGCGATCGTGGTCGTCCCCAGCGAGCGCGCCGCCGAGGCGGCGTGGGCCTCCCTCCGGACCGGCCCCAAGGACGATCCGGCCACCGAACTCTCGATCCTGGTCGTCGATCCGCCGCGGGGCGGGAGCGACTCCGAGCCCCGATGGCACACGGGGACGCTTCCCCAGAAGGAGATCCTCCGGCTTTCGACCGGCATCGTGGTCGGACTCTTCCGGCGCGCCGTCGACTCGGAGGGCTCGGCCCAGATCGACTTCGGCGAGCTCTTGGGCATCCTCCAGCACCGGTTCGGCATTGACGTCCACCGTTCCCTCGGGGTCGACTCCGACGAGGACGCGCTGTTCATCCTCTACCAGCTCGCCCAGCGCGACTCCTACGCCCCCGGGGATCCGTCGGCCAACCTCCACATGCTGGTCCTCAAGCCGACCGGCCCCGCGGCGCGTCTCCCCTGGTTCGCGGCCTAGGCGCCCGGTGCCTCCGGCCACCCTCGGGCGGGCCGCGGCGCTCGAACAGAAGCCATAAGAATCTCCGCGTGGGGTGGTCTCACGATGGCTCCCGACGCCGAAGGGTACCGTTTCCCCTACACGCCGACGCCGGGAAGCTCCACCACCGGTCCCGAGGTCTCTCCGAAGGAAGGCGTCGGCGAGCTCTGGGCGTTCTTCTGGCTCGCGCTCCTCAACACGGCGATCATCGTCGTCGCGGGCGTCGCGACCTGGTACTTCGTCCGCTGACGGGACCCTCCGGGGCAATGGTTATGTCCCGGCCCGGGTCCGTTCGCTGCATCTCACCCGATGGGGCCGTGGGGTAGCTTGGTCCATCCTTCTTGCTTGGGGTGCAAGAGACTCCGATTCAAATTCGGACGGCCCCATTCCCCGGGACGCGGCGGGCGCGTCGGATAGGCGCCTCAGGGCGCGCCGAGCCGGGTTACGAGGTGTGCTCGGCGCGGTTGTGCGTCGAGAGCGCCGCCGTCGAGCGGAACCGGGCGTGGCAGACCGAACACACGACGCGCTTGGCACCGAGCGCCGGCGCCGCGCGCACGATGCCGCCGTGCGCATCGGTCCGGTGGGCCGCGAGCGCCTCGTCCGACGGGAAGAGGCGGCCGCAGTCGGTGCAGGCCGCCTGTACCTCGTCGTACTCGATGTACGGCATCCGTCGCCGGGACCGCGGCCCGGCTCTTCTCGGTTCCGATGGCGCAGGGCTACGCGGCCGGTCCCAACGCGCGCCGGACCAGGACGATCGCGATCGAGACGAGCGCCGCCGTCCAGAGGAGGAGGCCCCCCAGGTAGACCTCGGGCGGGTAGGGGTACGATGCGCTGCCGAAGAGGCATTCGCGCATCGTGTTGACCGCGAGCGAGACCGGATTGTACGAGGAGACCGTCCTCAGCCAGTCCGGCATCGAGCCCCAGGGGTAGAGGGCGTCGGAGGTGAGGAGGATCGGGAGGTTGATCAAGTTCACCGCGGCGAAGTAGGTCTGCGGGACCTCGAGCAGGATCCCGAAGGTGAGGAAGAGCGTAGCGAACATCCCCGACAGGAGCACGATCGACAGGACGATCTCGGCGACCTGGACGGCACCGACGCCGGCCGTCACATCGAGTCCGCTCAAGCCCGGGACGTGGGCGAAGAGGGTGGCGAGCGCGACGACGAGGAACGCGAGCAGGATCGGCTGGGCGGAGCCGGCGATGAGACGCGCGCCGAAGATGGCGGCGGCGGGCGCCGGGGTCCCGCGGGTCCGCTTGAAGACGCCGAACAGCTTGTCGAAGATGACGTTCGCTCCGATGAAGAGGGTCGCCGTCACGGCGGTGAACCCGACCATGCCGACGGCGAAGTACGAGTAGTAGTTCGGCGCGCCCCGGAAGTAGGCGTCGTTGAACGCCTGCAACTGGGCCGCCGTCGGGTGCGAGAGAAAGCCGCTCGGGTTGAGGTTGAACCCCTGACCGAAGAGCACGAGGTAGAGGATCGGGAGGAGGAGCGACGTGAAGATCGCGGCGGGGTTCCTCCCGAGCTTCAGGAACTCGCGGCGCGTGAGCGCGATGAGCTCTCGGAGCATCAGCGCCGCCCCCGGAACGCGCCCTGCACCCGCTGCATCATGACGGCACGGTCGGTCGCCGTCGGTCCCTCTTCCTCCCGGAACTCCCGTCCGGTGAACTCAAGGAAGACCTCGTCCAGGCTGGGACGCTTCACGGTGACCCCGACGATCCCGGCCCCCGCGCGCGCGCACGCCTCGACCGAGACCGGAACGAACCTCTCGCCGCTCTGGCACTTCACGCGATAGGTCCCGTCCTGTTTCTGGACGGAGAGCACGCCGGGGAGCCCGCGGATGATCTCGGTGACGTCAGGCGCTCCGGAGGTGGTGCGCAGGTTGACGACGTCGCCCCCGAGGCGGTCCTTGAGCTCGTTGGGGGTGCCGGTCGCGACGATCTTCCCATGATCGATGATCCCGATGCGGTCGCACATCTGGTCCGCCTCGTCGAGGTAGTGCGTCGTCACGAACACCGTCATCCCCGTCTCGCGTCGGAGCTTCTCGATGAACGTCCAGAAGCCGGCGCGGCCCTGCGGGTCGAGCCCGAGGGTCGGTTCGTCGAGGAATAGGATCTTTGGGCGGTGGACGAGGCCGACGGCGAGCTCGAGACGGCGACGCATCCCACCGGAGTAGGTCTTGGCGGGGCGGTCGATCGCCTCCGTGAGCTGCATCAGTTCGACCAGCTCGCGGGCCCGGGTCCTCGCCTCGTTCGCGGGGATCCCGTAGCACCCGGCCGCGACCTCGAGGTTCTCGCGTCCCGTGAGGTCGCCGTCCGCGGTCGACTCCTGGAAGATGACCCCGATGCGACGCTTGACCTGTTCGGCGTGGTGGATCACGTCGAGCCCGTCGATTACGGCGCGTCCGTGGGTCGGTCGGAGCGCGGCGCTGAGCATCGAGACGGTCGTCGTCTTTCCGGCGCCGTTGGGTCCGAGGAACCCGAACGATTCCGACGGCTTGACCTCGAAGGAGACCTCCTCGACCGCCCGGATTTTTCCCGCGTAGACCTTCGACAGCGACTCGGCGAGGATCGGTATCTCCGTCATCTCGTGCTCCGTGAAACCTGCTGCAACGCGAACGATGTGAAGAATCCGGCGCGACTTCTCCGCCCTAGCGCGCGAGTTCTTGAAGGCGCTGCCCGAGCTTGGTAATCCGCGCGCCCTCGGCGCTGACGCCCCCCTTCTCGGTGTGCGAGAGGTCCTCCAAATACGCGACGTAGCTCGCGACCTCCTCGACGATCTCCTTCACGCCGCGGGGCCGTCCCCCCATCCAACCGACCGTCCAGGCCGACGCGTCCCGGCCCTTCTCGGAGAGCTCGTATCGGCCGTCCTCGCGCCGCTTCACCGCGCCCTCCTCCGTCAGTTCCTCGAGGATCGGGTAGATCGACCCCGGGGAGGGGCGCCACCACCCCTGGCTCATCGTCTCCATCGTGTCCATCAGCTCCGCGCCGTTCTTCGGCTCGCGCTGGAGGATGACCAGGACCCACTGACGGAGGCCGCGCCGCTTCCCGAACCCGCCGAAGCCGAACATATTAATCGATATCGAAATTCCGATATCGTATATACGCCCTTCGGACCGTCGCGGCGGAGTCGGGGACGAACTGAAGCGGCCCGCCGCGTTGACGAACCGTGGGGCGGCGATTCCTCGACCAGCGGCGACGCGACCCGTACTACCGGGCCGCGCAACGGGAGGGGCTCCGCTCCCGTGCCTCCTTCAAGCTCGCGTCGCTCGCCGAACGGTTCCCGATCTTCCACAAGCACGATCGCATCCTCGACCTCGGCGCGGCACCGGGAGGCTGGTCCGTCGTGGCCCGGAACTGCCTCGGCCGGACCGGCGAGATCGTTGCGGTGGATCCGCGCCCGATCGATCCCATCGAGGGCGTCCGGGTGGTCCGCGGCCGTGTCGGCGACGCCCGGCTCTCGGAGCGCCTCGGCCCCGAGCCGTTCGACGTCGTTCTCTCCGACATGTCCCCGTCGATCAGCGGCGCGTACTCGACCGACCACGCCCGGAGCGTGGCCCTGGTCCGCGCCGCGCTCGAGCTCGCGCGCCCGCGACTTCGAGACGGCGGGGTCTTCGTGGCCAAGGCCTTCGATGGCGATCTCCTCGCCGAGCTCGAGGCCGAGCTCGCCCTCGAATTCGAGCGAACGATCCGGACGAAGCCTCCGGCCTCACGGGAGCGGTCGTCGGAGCTCTACCTCATCGGGATCGGGTTCCGAGCCGCGCGCGGACCGTGACGATGGCCCCCGACGACCCCCGACGGCACGACCGGGAAAGGATGGTGGAGCAGCTCCACATCGAGAACCGCCGTGTCGCGGACGCGATGCGAGCGGTCCGACGCCACGAGTTCGTTCCGGCGGAATGCGGCGAGATCGCCTACGCGGACGAGCCCGTACCGCTCGGTCACTCGGAGGCGACGATCTCGGCCCCGCACATGGTCGCGATCATGCTCGAGGAGGCCGATCTCGGCGTCGGCGAGCGCGTGATGGAGATCGGAGGCGGGATGGGGTACCTCGCCGCGGTCGCGGCGGAGCTCGTGGGTCCGACGGGACACATCGACACCATCGAGCTGGATCCGATCCTGGCACGGGAGGCGGCCCGACGCCTCGAGGCCCATGGATTCGCGCAACGCGTCACGGTCTTCGCGCAGGACGGCGCGCCGGGGCTGCCCGATCGCGCACCGTTCGACGCGATCATCGTCTCGTGCGCCGCGTCCGAGGTGCTTGCGACCTGGAAGGCACAGCTGCGCGACGGCGGCCGCCTCGTCGCACCGATCGGCGACCGGTACGAACAGATCCTCGTCACGTATCGGCGGGAGGGGGCGAGCGGCTCCACGCATTGGGGTCCCGCGTGCCGATTCGTGCCGCTGCGGCGGCCGCCGGTACCGCATATATAGACCCGTACTCTACCGCGAGCCCGGCATTTTTGAGGTTCGATCTCTCTTGATACGGTTCGGACCAGCAGGTATCCCTCTCTCGTGCAAGGGACGAACCCTGCGGGACGGGATAGCGGACGTTCACCATCTCGGCCTCACGGCCATGGAGGTCCAGTTCATCAAAGTCAATCCGCTGACGCGGGTGGTGCTGGATGAAGAGGTGGGAAAAACGCCCCGCGAGCTCGTCCAGCAGCTCGTCGTCGGTGCGAGCTCGCACTCCGAGCACCCCGAGGAGCCGCGGCTCGCTTCGCTCACGTCGGCGCTGAAGAAGCGCGACCAACTCGCGACGCTCACGTGGAGCCTCGCGAAGGACTACTCCGACCTCCAGGAGACCAAGGCGCTCGCCAAGGCGCTCGACGTCGACCTCACCCTCCACGCGCCGTACTACGTGGACTTCTTCGGGAGCCAGGAGTCGCGCGAACGCTCGATCCGCCAGATCCAGTGGGCGAGCGTGCTCGCCGAAGGTCTCGGCGCCCGGCTCACGGTGACCCATCTCGGTTTCTACGGCCCCGGCGAGCGCGCCGACAGCGTACGCGAGCTCACCGAGATCGCCAAGGGGGTCAGCGATTGGATGGGAACGTACGGGCGGGGCAACGTCCGTCTCGCCGTCGAGCCGAGCGGTCATCCCGATGTCTTCGGCTCGCGGGAGGAGATCCTCGAGCTCGCGCACCGGGTGAAGGGGATCGTCCCGGTACTGAACCTCCCGCATCTCGCCGCTCGCGAGCGCACGAACTTCGAGGACGCGGCGCAGCTCAAGCCCGTGATCGACCAGTTCGTCGAGGCCGGCCGGGGGGAACTGTATCTCAACTTCTCCGGTGTCGAGTTCTACGGTCCGGGCGAGTTCCGTCTCACCCCGATCAAGCGGGGCCAGGTCCGGTTCGATCCGCTCGCCGACATCCTCGCCGATCGCGACTACGACGTCACGGTCATCTCGAGCTCGCCGCTCCTCGAGCACGACGCGATGTACATGAAGCTCCTCTACGAGCGCGCGCTCACGCGTCGCTGGACCAAGCGCCACGCACCCGCGCCGCCGCCGGTCGTCAAGCCGAAGCCCGCTCTCGCGCATCCCCTCAAGCCGGCCGCGAAGACCCCGCAGCGCCCGTCCCGACCGGCGCCGCGCCGGCCCACGCCGTCCAAGGGAGGCAAGGGGCATGCCCGACGTAGGACTCGCTAGAGGCGCCATCTTCGGGGCCGCCGAGCGGTACATCGGCGAGCGCGTCACGCAGAGCCTCGAGGCCGTCGATCCCAAGCTCATCCTCCAGGTCGTCGATAGCCTCCTCAAGGCGCCCGCGATCTTCGTCTACGGGGCCGGCCGTTCCGGGATCATCGGCCGCGCGTTCGCCATGCGGCTCGTACAGACGGGCCTCTCGGCCTACGTGATCGGCGAGAGCGTTACGCCGATCGTGCGCAAGGGCGATGCGGTGTTCATCGTCTCCAATCGCGGCGAGAGCTCCTCGTCGACGCAGACGGCGAACATCGTCCGGCGCGAGGGGGCCGAGCTCATCGTCGTGACGGCGCGCTCGACCTCGAAGCTGGCGCATGCCGCCTCCCACCTCATCTCGCTCGAGTTCCCGGAGGATCGGGAGCGTCCGGCGTTCGCCCCGCTCGGCACGCTGTTCGAGTCCGCGGCGCTGCGCCTCACCGACGCGCTCGTCGCCGAGCTCCTCGTCGCCCGCGGGGAGACCGAGGACTCGATGCGACGCCGCCACGCGATCATGGTCTAGCCCGTCGGGGAAACCTTAAGCCGACGGACCATTCAGCGCGACTCGTGGCGCGCGCTAAGGTTCCGACCTCCGGGACCCTCGTGCCGGTCCCGACGCGTTTCTTCGTCACGTCCGGCAAGGGTATCAACAAGACGAGCGAGCTCAACGCGTTCGATCTCGCCCTCCTCCAGGCCGGCATCGGCGAACAGAACCTGGTCTCGGTCTCGTCGGTCCTCCCGATCGGGATCCGTCAGGTCGAGCGCGTCCTGATCGCGCGGGGCGCGATCACCCACACCGTCCTCGCCCGCCACGGCGGCGGAGAGGGCGAGGTCGTCTCGGCCGGGATCGCCTACGGCTTCCGCGCCGACGGCCAGGGCGGGTACGTCGCCGAGGGCCATCTCCACGGGACCCAGAAGTCGCTCAAGGAGTTCCTCAAGTGGCGCATGCAGGAGATCGCCCACTTCCGCGGCGTCGAGCTCCGGCGCATCCACTACCGGACCGAAGAGCTCGTCATCCCGATGGACCACTACGGCGTCTGCATCGCCGCGTGCGTCTTCCTGCCGTAGAGCGCGGGCGGGCCGCGGCGCCGATGGTGCTGCGTCAGAGCAGCTTTCGGAAGAGGAGCTTGTCCTCGAGGCTGCCCTCGATCTTGAGCTTCCGCGTGACCAGGGCCTTCATCGGGCCGATCTCCTTCTGGACGAGGCCGAGGAACGTCTCCCGGTCCGTCGTGATCGTCACGTCGGCGTGGGCCGCGGCGCCGGTCCGAAGGTTCTGGAGTCGCCCCTCCTTGAGATCGACGGCATAGCTCCCCTCGTCGGTCAGCCGGATCGCGATCGTCCGTGCGAGCGTCCCCAGTTCTTCGCGCACGCCCGGGTGCGCCGCCGCGTGGCGGTTGAACCGGTCGACGAGCGACGAGAGGGTCTCTTCGATCACGTGGGGAAGCTCTCGAGCGTTCGAGTTCGCGGTTTCGGTTTAAGGGTTTCCGTGGTGGCCCACGAGCGGCGGAGCCAGGGCGTCGAGATCCCCGGTTCGCGCAGGGTGGCGCGAACGAACTCCCGCGTGATCGGGTCCGACGGGTACCCGCTCCCGATCGGCGTACCGAGGCGGGTTTGGAGGCGTGCGATCGCCCGGTCCCTCAGCACCTTCGCGACGATCGAGGCCGCGGCCACGAGCGGGAGGTCGCGGTCGGCCTTGTGTCGGGAGACGATCGCGCTCCGTCCGACCTCTGCCCACCGAGCGACCCGGGTGCCGAAACGTTCTGCGTTCGTGTCGCAGGCGTCCACGAAAGTGCGGGTGGGATGCGTGCGCCGGACGAGCCGGGCGAACGCACGCGCTTCGAGATCGTTGAGCCGGCCGTGGCGGACGAACGAATCAATCGTCGTCGGCGACAGGACCACGCTCGCCCTCCGGCCCATCCCCGCGAGCTCGTGGTACAGTTCGGTCCGGCGCGCCGGCGGGATCTCCTTCGAGTCGCGGACCCCCGCCGCTTGGAGCCTCGGTACGTCCGACTCGCGTGCGAGGAATCCCCCCACGACGAGCGGCCCGAGCACGGACCCACGGCCCGCCTCATCGATTCCCAGGACCCAAGGTCCGGAGGACGGCGCCGGAACGGCGTGTGCACCGCTCGCGGAGCCCCCGGAACCCACGGGACCCCTCGACGCCCGGCGACCGCTTAAGGAGGGTGCCGGCGCGATCCACCGCCTGGGACGGTCCCGGATCGCCGTTGGGAGCGTCGGCTCCGTCGGCGCCTCAAATCGACGCAACCGGCATTCATTAAGGCTCGAACGCACGTTGCCGCGCCTCCATGAGGTCGGGATCCCGGGGTCCCTTCGCGCCGTTTTCGCGCCCGGGCGAGCGCGGCGGGGCCGCGTCCTGGGTTGTCAGGCTCGCTACGCTCTGTGCCGCGGCGCTCCTCGTTGTGCCCTTCGCCGAGGCGACAGAGCGCCCCATGGCTGCCCCGTCTCCAGGCCCTCACACGGCGAAGGTCCCGCCCCTCAACGGCCCCTACGCCCATCACCCGGTGAACTACACCGCTACGACGGATGGTTGGCCGCTCTCCTACGAGGAGTGGCTCCCGTTGGGGTTCCAACCGGCCCAGAGCTACTCGCTCGCGGTGTACCTCCATGGGATGCAGGGAGCCGGCCCGTGGCAACCGGGCGGGGTCAAGAGCGAGATCATCGCAATCGTCGACAACGACACCACCTACGAGGGAACGGCCCTCCGCGCCATGATGGTGACCGCGACGAACAATTCGTTCATCCTGATCACTCCGAACACCCGGACGGGGGCGGGGTTCTACGTCAACTCCGAGTGCGGTGGCGCCCAGCAGCAGGACCTCCTCGACGCGATCGTCCACGAGAAGCTCGTCCACCACATCCTGCGCACGTATCTCATCGGGTTCAGCATGGGATCGATCGGGGCCCTGTCGCTCTCCGCGAGCCATCCCAAGATGTTCGCGGGCGTCGCCGTGGCCGGGACGATGACGGACGGATTCAGCGCGCTGGCCTACCGGGCCGCGAACCAGCACTCCACCTCGCAGAGCTGGGCGAATGCGTCGTACCACACGATGCTCGCGTTCACATGCGGCAACGCCCCCGGCGGCGGGAATGCGACCGTGGACTCGATCTATCAGTACCTTTCGCTCGCGCGGCTCAAGCCCTTCGCGCTCAATCTGACCCCTCTCTACGTCGTCTCGGGAGGACTCGACAATCGGGCCCCGAACAGCGCGTCGTTCGACGCGTACTTCCAGGTCAACAATACCTTCGTCAACTCGACGTGCCGGACCTACCCCGGTGAGCCCGGCAACTGCACGACACCGCTCGCCGCCCTCCACGAGAGCAACATGTCGCAGTACCGGTTCCGCAACATCTACGAACCACAGGCTGGCCACACGTACGGCCAATTCAACGCGACCGACCTTTTCGCGTGGTTCGGGGGCCGGGTGCCGACGGGGTTCTACATCTCTCATTTCTACCCGCCCACCGCGATCGCCCCAACGGTTCCCGCGAACCTCCCGAGCGGACCGGTCCCGCTGAGCCTTGTCGCGACGGTGCAGCGGATCGCGGGCGTGCTCAACACGACGTTCGCCTTCAACGCGACCGCCGCGGGGGGTGTCGGCGCCCCGTTCACCTTCCTGTGGTCGTTCGGCGACACCTCTCACTCGTCAGGTACCGCGGTGACGCACCTCTTCCCCGCCCCCGGAAGTTTCAACGTGACCGTCGTCGCCTCGGACTCCCAGGGCAACACGACCAACGCATCGCTTCCCACGATCGAGGTCACTCCACCGATGGACGGTTCGATCGGACTCTCCGTCGTCGCCCCGTGGACGGGATTGCCGGTGTCGCTGGTGGCCCAGGTGATCGGCGGAGCCGGGCCGTACGGGTGCGCGTGGAGCTTCGGGGACGGGGCGTCCGCAACGGGATGCTCCGCATGGCACAGTTGGACCGACGCGGGCAACTTCGCGATCGGGGTCACTGCCACCGACGCGAACGGCGACAGCATCTCGCGCTCGCTCACCGTGCCGGTCAGCGCGACCCCTCCCTCCACCGGCGGCGGTAGCTCGAGCTCCAGCGCGGGCAGCGGGGTCATCACTTTCCTCACCTCGCATCTCCCGCTCGTCGGTGGCGCCCTCGCGGTTCTGCTTGCGCTCGCGATCGTCGCGATCGTCCTGTCGCGCCGGAGGCGCATCGCGACATCGCCGACCGCTGCCCGCGCTCCCGCGGGGGAAATGCCCCCCGGGTCGCCGCCTCCTCCTCCGTAGCACGCCCCGGTCGGAGCGGGCTCCGTCGTGCCGGTCCGGGGTCGGCTCCGACCGTGACCCGGTCCGCTCGCCCGCCGTTCTCGCCAAACGTCATATAGCGAACCCATTTCCGACCGTTCCACCGGCGGTCCCATGGGAATCTGGCAGGGTCGATCGCGTCGCAAGCCCACGGGCGGACGCCTCCGGCCGATCCGCAAGAAACGCCGATTCGAGATCGCGCGCGAGCTCCAGCACGCCAGCGTCGGGAGCGGGAAGGTCAAGCGGTATCGCGTCCGCGGTGCGAACACGAAGCTGCGCGTCCTCACCGCTCACACCATCAACGTCTTCGACCCGGCCACGAAATCGAGCCAGGTCGCAACGATCGTCACGGTCCGGGAGAATCCGGCGAACCCGAACTACGTCCAGCGGAACATCATCACGTGCGGTGCGATCGTCGAGACCAACGTCGGCCTCGTCCGCGTCCGGTCCCGTCCCGGGCAGGACGGCGTGCTGAACGGCGTCCGCATCGCAGCTCCCGCGGCGTCGGCCTAGGCCGGCGACAGCGCGCGGTCATGCCCGACCACTTTTACGTCTACCCCGCGTACCTGGAAGGCGGGACGCCGCGCTCGCTCGGGCGCCGGGTCCCGGCCGAGGGCGCGCCCACGGAGATCACCCTCGAGGAGATCCTGGGCGCGGCCGCGGCGCTGGGCGCGAAGGCGACGGCCGAGCCCGACAAGCAATACCCGCCGCAGTTCCACCGCTACGCGGGCCGGGTCAAGGTCGCCAAGCGCGTGGGCGTCACGAAGACCGCCTTCCTGCGGGACCTCGCGCGCGAGATCCACCGACAGCGCGGCGGGGCGAGGAAGAGCTAGATGGAGGAGCCCGCCACGGTCTACTTCGCCGGCACGGCCGGCGCCGGCAAGACCCGCCTCGTCCAGGCGTTCGCGGGCTATCTCAAGACCTCGGGGTACGACGCGATCACTGTGAACCTGGACCCCGGCGCCGAATCGAGCGGCTTCGAGCCGGATGTCGACATCCGGGAATGGATCCGTCTCTCCGACATCATGCAGGAGTACAACCTCGGCCCCAACGGCGCCCAGGTCGCGGCGAGCGACCTCATGGCGATCAAGGTCTTCGAGGTGAAGCAGGCGATCGGCGAGTTCAGGACGGACTACGTGCTCGTCGACACGCCGGGCCAGATCGAGCTGTTCGCGTTCCGCGAATCGTCCAAAGCGATCGTGGACGCGCTCAGCGGCGACCGATCCACCATCGCCTTCCTGTTCGACCCCGCGCTCGCCAAGACCGCGTCCGGTTTCGTCTCGCTCTTGATGCTGTCCGCGACCGTCGAGTTCCGCTTCCGGCTTCCGATGCTGAACGTCCTGACGAAGTCCGACCTCCTCCGGCCGGAGCAGCTCGAAGAGATCGTGGGATGGGGGGAGGATCCCCTCCGGCTCGCCGACGCGGTGCAGTCCCAGGCGCCGACGCCCGACGTCCAGCTCTCGACGGAGATGCTCCGCGCGGTCGAGACGATGGCCCCGCTCCGCTCCCTCCTGCCGACGTCGAGCACCGACGGGAGCGGCCTGGAGCAGTTCTATCGCTCCGCCCAGCAGATCTTCGCCGGCGGGGAGGACCTGGAGCCGTCCCACGCCCCGCCCGAGAGCGAGTGACGCCGCCTACTCTTCGGTGAAGAAGAGACCCATGCCGGCCGCGGCGGCCTCGGCGTCTTCCTTGAACCGCGCGTGGAGCTTCTCGGCCTCGGCCGTCGGGAGCTTCGTCCCGAGCGGCGCCAGGAGCTCGTCGGCGCGTCGGACCGCGTCGGCGTTCCCCTCGATGAGCACGTAGAGCTCGCCCGCGGGACCCCCGACCGTCGCGGCGTCCCGGATCGTGTGGCTCTGGCGCGAGACCTGGTCGTCCGCGAGCGCCTGGTCGAGTTCCGTCTTCCGAGGGTTCGGGACCCGGTACAACGTCCACGCCATCGATCGTTCCGACCTCCCGGGGCTCTTAGGGATTTCGCGTCGCGCGTCCGTCAGATGCCGAAGGAACTACGGGCGGCGAGGATCCGCGCGTCGTCGAGCCCCATGACGTCCGGGTTCCGACCTTCGGATACCGAGATCCAGTAGGCGAGGAGCTGGAGCGGGATCACCTGAAGGACCGGGGGCATCGGGCGCGTTGCTGCGGGAACCGAGAAGATGCCGGGCCCCGGCGTGCCCCCGCTCGAATCGATGAGGATCGATCGGGCCCCGGCGAGGCCGGCGGCCCGCAGTCCCTGCTGGGCCCGAACGCGCTCGCGCTCCGTCCCGGCGATACCGATCACCGCGGTCGAGGGGCCGATCGACGGGATGACGCCGTGCAGGAACTCCTCGATGCCGACGACGGCGGAGAAATGGCCGGCCGCCTCGCGGAGCTTGAGCGCCCCCTCGCGCGCGGTCGCCTCGGCCGCGCCGGATCCGAGGAAGAGGAACTCCTCGCAGGGGGCGAGGGTCTCGACGGCGTCGACGATCGCGGGCTCCGTCGCGAGCGCGGCGGTCACGAGGTCGGCGACCGCGTCCTCGTCGGTGCCCTCCGTCCCGGGCGTCCCCTGCCAATGGTCCAGGAGCGCCCCGAACGCGACGAGGGCGGCTGTGAAGCTCACGGTGTGGGTCCACGACGTCTCGTCGGCGTACTGCGTCACGATCACCCGGTCGGCGAGGGCGGACGACGGGCCGGCCTCGGTGGCGGTGACCAGCAGGACGCGCGCCCCGAGGGTCTTGAGGGTCCGTTGGGCCGATAGGGTGAGCGCGGTGTCGCCGCTTTCGGAAAAGACGACCGCGGTGGTGTCGGGGGTCGCGACGGTCGGGTCCTCGAGCAGGTCGAAGGAGCTGCGGGCCTGGACGTCCGGGCGGCCACCCCGACCCATCTGGGCCGCGAACCCGGCCGCGAGCGCCGCATGGAAGGAGGTGCCGAGGCCGACGAGGAGGAGCCGACCGGTCGGAGCGGCCAGCGGAGCAGCGAGGAGCGCGTCGCGCGTCGCGCGGTGCGTGGCCCGCGCGGCGACCGCCTGCCGCCGGATCATCTCGTGCATAAAGAACGGGTGGCGGGTGCGCCCGGACGGAGGTTCCGGCGGGCTCGGCGGCGGGAACTCGAACATCGTGGCCCTCAGGTGGACGGAGCCGATAGCGTCTCGCTGCGCGCCCGCAACTGCCATAGCCGACAGCCGGGTCGTTGACCCTCGTGTGGGCCAGCACCGCGGAGGCGCCCGTCCTCGTCATCGGCGCGGCCCACGTCGTCGATCTCGAAGCGGCGTTGCGTCGGGTCCTCGTGCCCCGCCCCCTGGACGCGGTCGCCCTCGAGCTCGATGCGGAGCGTGCGGCCAACCTGCTCCAGCCCGAACCGGAGCACCGACGCGGTGGCCGCGACATCCCCATCTTCCTCCGCCTCTGGGCCCACCTGCAACGAAGGCTTGGGGCCGAAATGGGGGGCGGCATTGCCGGGGCGGAGATGCGCGTGGCCGCCACGATCGCGCGGGAACGCCAGCTCTCCGTCCTCTTCATCGACGACCCGATCCGCGACACGCTCCGTCGGCTCCTCGGCTCGCTCTCGGTGCGGGAGCGCGTCGGCCTCGTCGCCGGCGCGGTCCTCGGCCTGTTCATCCCCGCGCGTGTGGTCGAGCGACAGCTCGACCAGTACAACGAGGCGCCCCAGCCGTACCTGGAAGAGGTGCGTCGGGTCTACCCATCCATCGCGCGCATCTTGCTCGACGAACGCAACGAACACATGGCGGACCGCCTGCTCGACGCGCGTCGGAAGGGCTTCGGCCGGGTCGCGGCGGTCGTGGGCGATGCCCACGTTCCCGGACTCGCGGATGCGCTGCGCCGTCGCGGCGTCCCGGTCGAGACGATCTCGCTGGGCGAGCTCGTCGCCGCGCCTACAGCACCGTGAGCTGGCTCTTCTGCTGCGCGGCGATCGAATCGATCAGGCCGCCCGCGAACTGATCGGTCTCGGGAGCGGTGTACTCGGAGAGTCGTCCGCCGTCCCCGAGGAGGGAGATCTGCGGATCGACCGGGAACCGGACCAGGACGGGAACCCCGTACTGTTCCGCCACCTTGTTGACGCCGCTCGGGCCGAAGGGTTCGATCCGCTCCTTGCAGTGGGGGCAGAGGAGGAACCCCTCGTTTTCGACGACCCCGAGGAGGGGCACGTGCAGGTCGCGGGCCATGTTCATCGCCTTCTGCACGATGAGCGCGGCAAGCTCCTGCGGTGTGAAGACGAAGATCATCCCATCCAGGGGGATCGTCTGGAAGACGGTGAGGGGGACGTCGCTCGTCCCCGGGGGCATGTCGAGGAGCAGGTAGTCGAGCGGGCCCCAGTTGACGCCACCGTAGAACTGGATGATGAGGCGCGTGACGAGCGGGCCGCGCCAGATGACGGGCGTCTGATCGTCCTCGACCATGAACTGCGCGGAGACGACCGAGATCCCCTCGGGCGATCGCGCGGGCTCGATCCCCTCGCCCTTGTCGACGAGCGGGCCTTTGAGGCCCATCAGCTTCGGGATCGACGGGCCGGTGATGTCGGCGTCGAGGATCCCGACCTTGAACCCCTTGCGCGCGAGCGCCAGCGCGAGGAGCGCCGTGGCCGTGGATTTTCCGACCCCGCCCTTCCCCGACCCGACGGCGATGACGTGACGGATCGGGCCTTTCTCCATCCGCTGGAGGCCCTGGCCGGGTCGAGGGCGGGGCGGAGCGTTCGACGGCGAACTGGTCGGGTGGGTGCCCGCGGAGCCGGAGGGGGTTCCCATCGAGGTGCGGTCGGGAGCACGACCACGATATATAACGCGGTCTGCCGTGACGGCGAACGGGGAGGGATTCGATGACCGTCGGGCGTTCCGCCCAGCTGGAGGAGCTCTTCGAGCCGAAGTCGGTCGCGGTCATCGGCGCCTCGAACCGCGCTGCGACGGTCGGTGCGAGCCTCTTTCGCAACATCCTGACCGCGGGGTACCAGGGCGTCGTGTACCCGGTCAACCCCTCCTGGAAGAGCGTCTCGGGCGTGCGATGCTATCCGACCGTCTCCGAGCTTCCCGAGACCCCGGACCTCGGGATCGTCATCGTACCGGCCGAACGCGTCGCACCGGTCGTCGTCGAGCTCGGCGAGCGCGGCACCAAGGGGGTCATGATCATCTCCTCGGGGTTCCGGGAGGTCGGCGGCGAGGGCGCGAAGCGCGAGGACGAGATCATCCGGCTCGCCCAGCGTTACCACATGTCCGTCGTCGGGCCGAACTGCTTCGGCGTCATCAACACCGATCCCAAGATGAGCCTCAACGCGACGTTCTCCGACAGTCTCCCCCCCCGCGGGAACATCGCGTTCGTTTCCCAGAGCGGCGCCCTCTGCGCCGGCATCCTGCGCTACGGGGTCTCGGAGCGGATCGGGTTCTCGCGGTTCGTGAGCGTCGGCAACCGGGCCGGCGTCGACGAGAACGACATCCTGTACTCGCTTGGTCGCGACCCGGCGACGAAGGTGGTGCTCCTCTACATCGAGAGCCTCGCCGACGGGAGGAAGTTCCTCGAGGCGGCACGCGAGGTGACGGAGCAGAAGCCGGTCCTCGTGATCAAGAGCGGCCGGTCGCCCGTCGGGGAGCGGGCCGCCCGCAGCCACACCGGCTCGCTCGCCCACTCCGGGCAGGACCGTCTGTTCGACGCGCTCTTCGAGCAGTCGGGCGTCCTGAGGGCCGAGTCGATCGGGGACCTCTTCCGGATGGCGAAGATCTTCTCCACGGGGCTCCGTCTCGAAGGCCCGCGCCTCGCGATCCTCACCAACTCCGGCGGCCCGGGGATCGTCGCGGCGGACGCCTGCGCGCGGAACGGTCTCGAGCTGCCGACGCCGCCGACCATCGTCAGCGAGGCGCTCACCCAGCTCCTGTCGCCCTCCGCGTCCGTCGCGAACCCCGTCGACATGACCGCGGACGCGCGCCCCGAGCAGTACCGGGAATCGCTCCGTCTCCTCCTCGGCGCTCCCGACGTGAACGGCGCGCTCGTGATCGCGACCCCGACGGGAACGCTCAGTGGGACGGCGCTGGCGCAGGCGATCCTCGCGGCCCGCGTCACGAGCCCCAAGCCCGTCGCCGCGTGCCTCTTCGGTCTCAACGACCTCACGCAGGAGGTGAGCTTCCTCGAGGAGAACGGGATCCCGACGTTCACCTTCCCCGAGGAGGCCGTCGCCGGCCTCGCGAGCCTCGCCAAGTACCACGCGTGGTGGACCCGGCCCAGGACCCAAGTCCGATCGTTCACCGTCGACCGCGCCGCGGCCCAGCGCGCGATCGCCCGGGCCCGCGCGGCGGGGACGCCGGTGCTCCCCGAGTACGCCGCCCGAGAGCTCCTCCAAGCGTACGGACTTCGTTTCCCCCCGGTCGCGCGGGTTCGGACCATCGACGAGGCGGTCCGCGCGGCGGCCGAGATCGGCTATCCCATCGCGATGAAGGTCGCGTCGCCGGACATCTCGCACAAGACGGACGTCGGCGGTGTCGCGCTCGGGATAGCGAGCGCCGGCCAGCTCCGGACGGCGTGGACCCGGATGCACCGGTCCCTCGCCGCCCACGCGCCCCAGGCCCGGATCGAAGGGTTCGAGCTGGAGCAGATGGTGGTCGGCGGAAAGGAGGTCTTGGTCGGGATCCAGCGGGACCCCGGATTCGGTCCGATCGTCGTGTTCGGGATGGGGGGGATCTACGTCGAGGTCCTCAAGGACGTCACGTTCCGGCTCGCGCCGCTTCGCCCGCTCTCGGCTCGGCACATGGTGGGATCGGTACGCGCTTTCCCGCTCTTGACCGGGGTCCGCGGCGAGCCGCCCGGGGATCTGGAGGCGCTCTACGAGACGCTCGAACGCGTCTCCCAGCTCGCCGTCGAACTTCCTGAGGTGACGGAGATGGACATCAATCCCCTCATCGTCCGCGGCGTCGGACAGGGGGTCCTCGCGGTCGACGCGCGGATCGTGCTCGATCTGTCTTCCAGATCGGCACCTCCGACTTCAGCCGGTCGATCAGGTAGCGCGCCGCGCGGAACGCCGCGACGCGGTGCGGCGCGGCCGCGCCGACGATGACCGACGCGCTCCCGACCGGGAGCGTCCCCAGTCGGTGCCATAACACCGCCCCGGTAAGCCCGAACCGTTTCCGGGCCTCCCGCTCGAGCGCGGTGAGCTGCGCAACGGCCGGGCCCACGTGCGACTCGTAGAACAGCGCATGGACCCGGCCCGCTCGGACCGCGTCCGGACGCACGCGTCCCACGAACACCGTGATCCCGCCCGCACCGAGGCCCTCGAGTTCTCGGTAGGCGTCGGCGACGGAGAGCCGCCGATGGTCGAGCCGGACGCTCATGGCTCATCCCCCGCTGTACGGCGGGTGGATGGCGATCTCGTCCCCGCCGCGGACCTGACCCCTCGTCCGCGCGACGAACTCGCCGTTCCGTACTACGCGGCTGACGCGCAGGACCTCCCGGAGGCGCGGGTAGACGATGACCAGGCTCTCGAGGAAAGAGTCGAGGGCCACGCCTTCCTCCGGCACCCGCCGGGTCAAGCTCGCCCGGCCGACGGCCTCGCGGGCCGTCGCGAAGAGCAGCACTCGGACGGGTGGCGCCACGTCCCGCCATCCACTCGAGGGGGCTTAGCGGTTATCCGACCCGTCGGAGCGCCGCCGGATTCCCTCGAGATTGTCCGTGCGCGGTACTAACCGATTAATACAGTCGGAAGCTCGAATCGCCCCGTGTCGGAGATCTCGGTTCGGGTCGGCGGCGCCGCCGGCGACGGGATCGCGTCCGTCGGCGAGACGTTCGCGCGCTCCCTCTCGCGGATGGGCCTCCACATCTTCGGACTGAACGCCTACCAGTCGGTCATCCGGGGCGGCCACGTCTGGTTCCAGGCGCGGGCGTCGACGGAACCGATCTATTCGCAGGGCGATTCGTGCGACGTCCTCCTCGCGCTCGACCGCCAGACCGTCGACGTGCACCTTCCGGCGATGTCGCCGGGTTCCACGGTCATCTTCGACCCCGAGAAGTTCGAGGTCCCGGATGCCGACCTTCCGGCGGGGGTACGATCGCTACGGGTCCCCACGCTCGAGATCGCCCGGAAGTACACGAGCCAGGCGATCCTCCAGAACGCGGGCGGGATGGGTGCCGCGGCGTTCCTTTCCGGGATACCCATCACCACGCTCCAGCAGGTGCTGGCCGATTCGTTCGGGAAGAAGACCGGCGACGTCGTCACCTGGAACACCGGGGCCGCCGCCGACGGCTACCGATTCGCCTCCGAGCACGCCTCTGCGAACGAACACGCCGTCGTGGCCGCAGGCCCGGCGAAGATGCTGATGACGGGCAACGAGGCGATCGCGCTCGGAGCGGCCGCCGCGGGCGTGAAGTTCCTCGCCCAGTACCCGATGACCCCGGCCTCGACGATCATGCACTGGATGGCCGCGCACTCGCAGGAGATCGGGGTCGTCGTGAAGCAGGCGGAGGACGAGCTCGGCGCGATCAACATGGCGATCGGAGCCTC